>JAGIAF010000052.1 GCA_017745015.1 Bdellovibrio sp.
GCTTCATTTGCGTCTTTTTGACATACATTTGCTGGCGAAGATTTTTAAATTTCTCTACCTGCTTTTGGTCAATGACATCCCCAGCTCGGCGCATGACAACCGAGCGATGGTTGGCAGGCAAATGCACATAGACATCGAAGTTGATGTTGATGCCGGCCTCGATATCGCGCAAATCCACTGGCATCAAAGCGGTGATAGGGATGTTATCTCCCTCCATTTCGATGGGGGCTAATTGTAAAACCATGTCAGAGATAAACTCTCGGTCAAAGTTGATGTGCATCACCTCATCGGCGCCGTTCTTTTTGACCACATTAAAATCAAGAGGAGCGGCAGAAGAGTGCAAAACAATGAGCGGGCAGTCAGGGAAATTCATCTTTGTGGATTGAACCCACTCGATGGTCGCTTGAGTGCCGCCAGAACCGTCGATGAGAGCCAAGATAGGCTTGAAATTTTCAGGAGCTGTTTCAAGAACTGCATCGACGGAATGGAAGAGTTGGAGCTTGTACGGATAATAACCCTTCAGGATGACCTTCATTGTCTCTAGGAAACTCTCGTTAGAGCTTCCTAAAAGAACATCGACGGTCTTTCCTGAAGTAGAGGTCATTATTGCACCGTGATCTCCACGTAGAATGTGGAGTTGTTTGCAAGATTAAAAGGAATGACCAGAGTCGCGCCTTTATCTGCATGGGTAATATTGAATTTACCAGAAATTACCGTAGGAATTGCCATTTCAAAGTTGTAGCCCAATTGATTCAGGGTTGTTTTAGCAGACCCGTAAATCATGTTGGTCATTTCACCAACCGCGTCGGAAACCTCGCCGTTGATTTCGGTGTGCTTCTCACCAAGCATATTCTCAAGAATATGGAAGATGGAATCCTTACCGTAAGAAATCAAAAGAGTTCCTTTGAGCGGGGGAGCTACCATACCAACCATACCAGCGATTTCGCCTTTTAAAACGAACTGTGGTTCGATGAACGGTTTGCCTGGGGTGGCTTCTGTATTAGCGATCGTTTTAAGTGTTTTCAAAACGCCATCCACAAACGCATTAATAAGACGTTTGTCGAATAGCGGATTCAATGCTTCCACTTTAGGTGCAGCAGACATTCAATTCTCCTAGAGCCTGAGTCGACTCAATTAATTAAGAAGCTTTAGGTTGTGCATTTGGATAGTGTTTTGCGTAAACACGTTCCATCTTGCCCTTCAAAGTTTGCGAGTTGAACGGCTTCACAACATAGTCTGAAACACCGGCCTTAGCGGCTTCCAAAATATGCTTTTGCTCAGACTCAGCTGTTACAAGCATAAATGGGGTATTTTTAAAGCGAGGGTCTGCTTTACACGCCTTCAAAAGGTCGATGCCCTGCATTCCAGGCATATTCCAATCCGAAATAATGAATTCATAGGGCTTACCTGCATCATGGGCAGCCTGAATCATTGGAAGGGCGGTTTTACCATCGTCGGCTTCCTCGACGTTGGTATAACCAAGCTCTGTGAGGACTTTTTTGATGATTTTTCGCATAGTTGCGAAGTCATCCACGACCAAAAACTTCGTTGTATTGGGAAACATAATATCTCCTGAGTAAGGGCAATGTGTAAAATCTCCCATATTATCGGTCTAGTTTTTTAAAACTAGAGTCCAAAGCTATTGCGAATCTCGGAATTTGTTGTCAGACTTTATTACAGGTGGTCGTGCTGCTTTTGGACATGAGTCCTGGGTAGCGCAAAAGGTTTAGACGAAAAATATAAAAACAATTAGCGGGAGGGAGCAAGGATGCTCAGAGATGTCCTGATTCAAAAAGGTCTTTCAAATAGAGAGGCAGAAGTTGCTGAACTTGTGTCTAAAGGCTTGTCCAACAAGGAAGTTGCGAACCAGCTTTTTGTAACTGAAAAAACAGTTAAATTTCACCTCACAAACATCTACAAAAAAATGAATGTGAAGTCACGCGCACAGCTTATCGTATGGTGCTTGCCTCACCTTGGCTTTGTTGAAAGCGAAATTCGCGCTGAAAACAACAACCAAAGTGCAGCTGCGACGACTGCATTCAACGCAAACGCAACTCAAACGATCCCAGCTGGATCTGCGACAGTTGCAGGTGCGACAACTCTTCCAGGTGGCGGCATGAACCGTAATGGTAATTCCGACATCGGTATGGGCGGCATCTAAGCCTTACCAAAGGTTTAGACCGACAAAGAAAGGCGCAGCAGAAATGCTGTGCCTTTTGTTTTTTTGAGAGTTCCGTGTAATTATCTAAGGGTCATCGAAAGGCCCACACCATGCCCAACAAGTCTTCTAAGTCAGTTTCATCTTCCCAAGTTATCATGACTCAATTAGTTCTGCCGTCCCATACGAACGCCCTTGGTTCCGTCTTCGGGGGTACGATCATGTCTTGGATCGATATCGCAGCGGCGATCTGTGCACAACGCCATTCTAACAAAGAAGTGGTCACAGCTAGTATTGATCGCATCGATTTCGTGGCGCCAGTTTATAAAGGCTGGGTGGTGAACTTAAAGGCCAGTGTGAACTTCACTTCAAGAACCTCTATGGAAGTGGGCGTTCGCGTGGATGCGGAAGATCCTAAGACCGGTGAGACTTTCCACACCGCTTCAGCCTATACGACATTTGTAGCTTTGGGTGCGAATGGTAAGCCGATTGAGGTTCCGGGATTGGATTTGCAGTCTGACGACGACAAGCGCCGGTATGAAGAAGCCAAAGCCCGCCGGGCGGCGCGCTTAAGCAATAAGAAATAGATTCTACTTACAGAGTATTTCAATCCAGCGCAGGGATTCTTGCGCCTCAGGGGAAAGCGGAGTGTCCTCCGGCTTTGATCCTTTATCTTCAAGTTCTACTTTATGTTTGGCTTTATCGCAGGCGAGCTTTGTGGGTTTCTTGCTTGTGGCAAGATCGACCGCAGGCTCCATGCTGAATACTACATAAAGGACTTTCTCAAGAGCGGGGCTCTCTGATTTAGGGTCCGTTTTCTTATAGTCATTCAGAGTTTCATTTAAACTTGAATTAACTTTCTTAAGTTCATGAACAATCTTTTCGAAGTCGCTTTTGCTGACGCTTTCTCGCGATACTTTGATTTCTTCAAGTAGTTTCTCAGCGGTTTTAGGAGCTGCGTAGGCGCCGTGGGAAGAAAGGAGAATGGCAAGAACTAGGGTTGTATTACGCATTGATCAGCTCCCAGTTGTTTGTCAGTCAGTTTCTTGTTTTTGCAATCATCTGTTGAAGGATCGACATTGTCCTTCAGGCAATACATCTCGCGCATTTTACCTTTGATTGCTGTCAGGTAGGCGCTGCTTTTTTGAATAGATGCTAAATACGTTTTAGGATTCGAACTTGCGTCCGCACGATAAATCAAGGCTTTGGCTTTTTTAATGCCTTCGGCGCCATAGCTTACCGCAGTCAAAGCACTTACGACTTCGCGGTTTTTTGCCAATTGAGGTGCGCGTTTTTTAAGGGTAGGGACGATGATGCCGTCGCGCATCTGAAGATAGTATCCGATGCCGTACATGAGATTACGGGCGAGGCCGTCACCGCTGCTTACGAAGTCGCAGTAGTTGCCATCATTAATGCGCGGACGGTTCTTAAGGTCGCTTTCTGCGATTTCCTTAAAACCGACGCAAGACATTTTATTGCTCTTCGCTACAGCCTCTAGAATGTGCTGACCTTGGCCAACATCGGAAGCAAGTTCTTTCACTGCAGGAGTTGTCAGTTGGCCGATGCCGACTCCGCCGTTCCAAGCGATTGAGTAGTTAAAACCTGTCTCGTTATTGAACTTCTGATAGATCACGCGAGCATCAACAGGGAGTGGTTGTTCATCCGCAGGGACGTCTTTTTTTGGTTCTGGTGAAAGACATTTGATGGCGCGATTCACCGCAAACTGAACGTAGTTCACCATGTCGTCTGTGATGCATTGTTGAGTTTTTCCGCCGACCTGGCCGTAAGTTTTTTCGATATCTTGGTCGCCGGTTTTCTTATCCGTACTGCAAGTATATCCTTTTTGACCGGGGTTGCGCTTCATTGAGGCAGCGATACAGTCGCGGCGAATTAAAGCGGGAAGCTGATTTTTTGATTTGCCTTGGTCATCGAATTCTTTCGTTGCAAAGGCATCGTCGTCATCGCCAGCGGGAAGTTGCTTTTTAGCTGCTTGCTTTTTGGCGGCTTTCTTAATGTCTTGAGCGCTTTTAAGAGGATTGATATCAAGGTTGCTTTCCACACAGGCCGCAGCAGATTTACTCACTTCTGCGAATTGCTTCTTCTCGGCCAGGTAGGCGACCTTCAATGTGTCTTTATTGGCCTGAAAAGACTCCATAAGTTTGATGTTTTTCTCGCTTGCGCCATTAACACACACAGGAACATCGGCCGCCAGGGCGGACGCGCCAAGAAGAAAACTAAAGATGCTAGAAAGTAGGAATACCTGATTCATCAGAAACCCTATCGGAATCTGAGTTTAGACCTTAACGCCATCAGGACCATAGTCTATTTAACGATGTAGTCTTTCCAGCGGTTGATCAAAGAAGGAGTGAGTTGCGTATAGCAAACTGTTCCCTCGGTCGCAGTTTCTTTGCGGCTGATTTGTGCTTCACGGCCCAAATCAAAGATCTTGTATTCTTCAGCACGAGGGAAGTACAGCTGCACGTCGGTTTGCATTTCGCTCACCATTTGCGCCATCAACTTTTTAAGCTGCTCAATGCCTTGGCCGGTCAGGGCACTTACAAAGACACGGGGGTATTGCTTCACTCTAAATTGACGTTCTAAAGGTGCGACATCGCTCTTATTAAAGACGTGGATGATCTTTTTATCAGCCCAGTTGAATTCCTTAATAAGTTCTTCAACCACTTCAATTTGTCGTTCCATATTTGGAGAAGACAAGTCCACCACGTGTAAAAGCACATCGGCTTCGGCGGATTCTTCAAGGGTTGCTTTAAAGGCTTCGATCAACTGCGTAGGAAGTTTGCGGATAAATCCCACCGTGTCGGTTACAACCGCGGGTGGCCCATCGTTCAAGAAGATCTTACGAGTCGTAGGATCCAAGGTCGCAAACACTTGGTTCTTAGTCATAACTTGGGCGCCGGTCAGACGATTTAACAACGAGCTTTTGCCGGAGTTCGTGTAACCGATCAAAGCAAAAGACGGGATCTCATGACGACGACGAGACTGTCTGTGTTGTGCACGGTTTTGGCGAACGCTATCGAGTTTTTTCTTAATCAAAGCAATGCGCTCGCGGATGCGACGGCGGTCATTCTCGAGGGCTGTTTCGCCGGGACCGCGGGTTCCGATACCGCCCCCTTGACGAGAAAGAGAGTCCAGCCATGCGCCGACGTTGCGAGGCATTTGATCTAGCAGCTGTGCAAGTTCTACTTGAAGTTTTCCTTCAAAGGTTTGAGCACGTTGGGCGAAAATATCGAGGATTAACTGGTTGCGGTCCACCACGCGGACTTTCACAATTTGCTCTAAGTTTCTTTGTTGAACGCCGGAAAGCTGGTGATCCATGACCACCAAATTCGCATGGCTGTCGCGAACCATTTCGGCAACTTCTTCAACTTTTCCGGATCCAATAAGTGTGGCGGGATTCCAAGCGGGCAGAACTTGGATGATGGAGCCTACGACTTCGCCACCAGCGGCGGAAACGAGCTCCTCCAGTTCGAGCAGATTTTCTTTGATTTCAGTTAGAGGTTCGGTTTTTAAACCGACACCGATGACAATCACACGATCGTGAACTTTGACATGGGCTTGCTGAGTCAAATCTGTGAACCCTCCCTTGGTCTACATATAGTGTAGCACCGTCTCAAGGAGGGACAAAGTTAATTTTTTGCCTATTTCTTGCCTAACGTAATCCTAACGGTCTTTTTAAAGCGCTCCAGATATTGGGTGGCGGTGAAGCTTCCAATCCCTGTGGGATGGGAGATTTCGGCTTTCAGTGTCTTTTCAAAGCTGTCATCCAGAAGTTCCAGGTCGCGCAGGGAGGCGCTATTCAGGTACCCCTTGCGGACGGCTTGAACTGCCATTTTTTGAATTTTCTTTTGCAGAAGTGCGGGGTTGCTATAAATCAGCATCATATTTTGGTAATAGTCCGCATTGATGGAGTAGTGTTCATTTTTATAAGCGCAAGACAACATCTGAGCGTAAACGGTTTTCTCTGGATTCAAAAGGAAGTTGCGGCGCAAATCCATCATGTCGGCTTTCCCTAGTTTTAATGGGCTTATGCAAGTTGCCGCAACTCGCGGATTTAAAGGGAGTTCGGCAAACTGATAAGTGGCATCTTTTTGGGCTTCTTGATTTGCGCAGTCGGCATTGTCGCCGCAAACTTCTTTTAAGCGTGCAGTTACCAAGACGGCTTTATAAGAATTTAAGAATCCTGTTTTGTTGGTTTTTGAGTAATAAGAATGCAGCGAGAGGAGAGCTGTCTTCTTGAGAATCGTTTCAACCGTCCCGCGATTCAAGCTTGGCAAAATAGACTTCAAGTTGGCAATCGTTCCAGACACCATGGGCGTTGCGCCACTTGTTGCGCCGAACGTGGATTTTTCACCGGAGCCATTCATGGAAGCCATGTATTCATCCGCAGGAGCTAGAATGTCCAGCTGATCGGATTCCTGTGAGTAAATTGTTTGCAAACCACGAGGAGAGTAAGAGCCTACGCTGATCGTTGGTGCTGTACGCTCATGCTCAGCGATTGGATTTGGATGATCGTTTCCAGATGCCATCACCCAGATAATACCAGCAGCATCCGCTTTCTTGGCGTACTCTGCGACCTCTTCAGAATCCCATCCCATAGAGTTGGAAAGAACCTGAGGCTTAACTTCAAGTTTTTCCAGTTCTTTGTAAGCTGTCCAATAGTAAACCGATGGAGAAACGCGCTTCAATTGCACATAGTCCACAAGTTCCGACATCGACATCATGCCGGGGCCATTGATCACGTTGGCAACGCTGGTTCCGTGGTTTGCACGAATAGGGCGGTTGCCATCTTTCTCGCCATCCACCGGAATATCGTGAAGAAGAGTGACATACTTCTTTTCAAAGCCACCATCATAGATCGCGAACGGCACGGGTTTAAGATCGTGTTGTTTGTGAAGTTCAATTTTTGCGAGATCCGCACCCACGTATTCCTGAGCCCAGAACGGTGAAAGAGAACCATCTTCAACCTGCAATGGCTGACGGTCTTCCAGTTCCACAAAGGCGAAGGATTTTACGGATGCTAGGACTAAAAATAGGAGGGCAAAATAAGCTCGCATAGACTGAAAATCAGTGCGAGATCCATTCCCGCTATAAGGGAACAGGAGAGATCTGAGCCCCAAAAAGGTGTCTAAACTTTAGATAGGGGCTCAAAAGAGGCCATTATCCACGAAAGCGTGAGTGGCAGTTCGTAGCGGTATTAAGTTTATTCGAACTATCTGACAAAAACGTCAATTTTCAATCAATCGCCGCCACGGTGGCAGTGATCCACAAATAAAAAAGCCGATAATCGTGATCGGCTTTCCCCTAGGGGATGGGAGCGGGCAGCTCCCATGACAGGATGTCTCTTACGCTTTACCGCGAGACTTCAAAACTTCCTTGATGTACTGAGCTTCAAGTGCCGTGAACACCACAGAGTTCACGATGCCATCCACAGTCGTTGTTCTTTGCAAAACGTTGCAAGATCTACGAACGCCCGTCAAGAAGGGGCCGATCACTTCCACTTTTCCAACTTGTTGGATCAGTTTGTAAGCGATATTTGAAGATTCCAAGTTGGGGAAGATCAACACGTTCGCGCCACCTTTAAGGTCCGAGAACGGGAAGAGTCTTTCCATGATTTCAGCATTAACTGCTGTATCGGCTTGCATATCTCCATCGACCATCAAACCAGGACGTAGATTTCTGACAAGCTCCGCGGCTTTTTTCATTTTGCATGGAGTGCCTTCGCCACCGCTGAAGTTTGAATAAGACAGCATCGCCACTTTTGGTTCAATGCCGAAGTACTCCACAATTTTCGCTGCCTGCAAAGCAATCTGCGCACATTGTTCAGCAGTTGGGTTGAAGTTCACCGTTGTATCGGCAAGCACCAGGAACTTGTCTTCAAGTAAGATGAAGTTCAAACCAGCTGCCACTCCATTTTGATAAACGCCAACCGTTTGCAAGATCGGACGAACTGCATCTGCGTAATTGATGGAAGAACCATTCACCACGCCGTCGGCATCACCCATTGTGACCATCATCGCAGCGAAATAGTTTGGATCCGCCATCAAGCGTTCCGCTTCCCGCAGATTGATGCCTTTACGTTGGCGAAGAGAATAAAGCTTCTCCACGTAAGAGTAGTATTTTGAATAAGACGAAGGATGAATAACCGGAACGTCTTTCAAAGAAGGAATATCCAAAGCTTGGATTTTCTCTTTAACGCGCTCAGGGTAGCCCAATAAAATCGGCTGGCAGATTTTCTCTTCAACCAACGTCGCCAAAGCTTTCAAAACTTTCGAGCTTGTTCCTTCTGGGAACACGATGCGCGGAAGCGAGCCGCCTGCGGCTTGCGCGTTTTGGTGAACGCGGTTGATCGCAGAGCGAATGAATACTTTTGAAGGACCTTGAAGGGCCTCTAAAGTTTCACGGTAATGATCCCAGTCTTCAATCGCGCGAGTCGCAACGCCCGTTTTGATGGCGGCTTTTGCAACTTCAGGCGCTACCCATAACAATACGCGAGTATCGAAAGGTTTTGGAATCAAGTATTCGCGACCGAACTTAAAGCTCTTACCGCCGTAAGTTGCTGACACGTTTTCAGGAACGTCTTCACGAGCCAATTTTGCCAATGCGTGAACAGCTGCGAGCTTCATCTCTTCATTGATTTGCGTTGAACGCGTGTCTAAAGCACCACGGAAAATCGAAGGGAAACCCAATACGTTATTTACTTGGTTTGGATAGTCAGAGCGGCCTGTGGCGATGATGGCATCCGGACGAGCGGCG
Source organism: Bdellovibrio sp. (assembly GCA_017745015.1). GTDB lineage: Bacteria > Bdellovibrionota > Bdellovibrionia > Bdellovibrionales > Bdellovibrionaceae > Bdellovibrio. The sequence continues at coordinate 8,933 of JAGIAF010000052.1, forward strand.
CGCGCCTTGTCGGGAGTGATCTCTGGCTCTGGATTTGCCATTGCGAAGATGATGGGATCTTTCGCCATATCTTTCAACATTTCCGGTGTCAATGCGCCAGCAACTGAAAGACCGACGAAGACGTCAGCACCGCGAAGAGCTTCAGAAAGAGTGCGCGCTTCCGTTTCAGAAGCAAAGAATTCTTTGTATTTATTCATGCCGACTGTTCGACCTTTATAGATCACGCCTTGAGAATCACACATTGTGATGTTTTCGCGACGAGCACCCAATGAGATGAAAATCTTCGCACATGAATTTGCCGAAGCCCCAGCGCCATTCACAACGATACGCAAGTCTTCCATTTTACGATTTGTGACTGAAGCGGCATTTAATAACGCTGCGCCAGAAACGATCGCCGTTCCGTGTTGGTCGTCATGGAATACAGGAATGTTCATTTCTTTTTTCAAACGCTCTTCGATTTCAAAACACTCAGGGGCTTTGATATCTTCAAGGTTGATACCACCGAATGTCGGCTCCAAAGTTTTGATGGCGTTACAGAAAGTATCGACATCGTTCGCTGCGACTTCGATGTCGAAAACATCAATGCCTGCGAATTGCTTGAAGAGAATACCTTTACCTTCCATCACGGGTTTTGAAGCATGAGGGCCGATATTGCCAAGACCCAAAACAGCTGTGCCGTTTGAGATCACGCCAACAAGGTTTCCTTTGGCCGTGTAGTCATAAACTTTAGAAGGATCTTTTGCGATGACTTTGCAAGGAGCCGCAACACCTGGAGAGTATGCAAGAGAAAGATCTTTTTCAGAGACGCAAGGTTTCGAAGAGATCACTTCAATTTTGCCGGGCTTGCCGCGGCTGTGGTAATCCAAGGCTTCTTGATCGAAGTTGTTCGTGCCTGTTTTTGCTTCAGTTGTCTTATCCAAGAAATCTCCTTTTCGCTAAACCTTGTAAGGGGTTAGGCGATCTGTAAAACAAGTGCACTTACTCTACAAAAGGGGATGTTCAAGGGTCAATCAAACCTATATCTTGCGCAACAGGCTATTCGTGACGCGTGGTGCTTTTATGGCGTACTTGCAACTACACTTCGGAGGGAACTGCTATATAAACACGCACTTTCTCTAAAGGAAGTGTTCATGAAGAAGCTCGGTGTGGTTTTCTTATGTCTTTTCGTGCTCGTATTGTTGCAGAGTTTCGCCAATGCACAAGATTCATCTCTTTTCGCCTTGCCCGGAGTTTATGTTCGAAAGCAAGTCGCTGACACGCGGGCATTTCCAAATCGCGCCGTGGGTTTAGTCATCAATGGGGAAGGGGAGACGTGTACGGGGACTCTGGTGGGAGCTCGTTATGTGTTAACCGCAGCTCATTGCGTTTACTCAACTTTCGAAGCGGAATGGGCAACGAACGTGCGCTTTATTCCGGCGGTTATGGGTGAAGGACTTTTTCCTTATCGTGTTTTTAAATGGAATCGCATATTTATTCCTCGTCGTTACTATGAGCGTGCGAACAAACCAGATAATGAACATGCTTCTTTTTTCTATGATTATGCTCTGATTGAACTCAAAGAACCTGCAGGTGAGTATTTAGGCTATTTCGGTCTGCGCGATGTGGGTGATGGTTCTTCTTTAGAAGGTCGCAACATTACAATCACCGGTTATCCAGGTGATAAACCTTTCGGAACGATGTGGACCGTGGAGTGTCCCGTGAAGCGCAACGATTGGGGAACGTTGGATTACTACTGCGACACATTTCCAGGAATGTCGGGTTCTTCTATTCGTGCGAACATCGATGGAAAAGACGTCGTGGTCGGGGTGAGTGCCTGGGGAGCCAGTGTTCCTGATGGAGTGTATGCTCCCAATGGCGGCACTATGTTTAACTCCGAGAATTTTCAACGCATCAAAAGCTGGTTGAGTGGCGCTGTCACGGACTCATCGGTGATGCACGCAAGTCGCGAGCGCACTGTCGAGGTGTGGTTTAAGAATAGCTGCTCAAAAACTCCTAAGCTTCGGGTGATGGGCGTCTATTTGGATCCAGAGACGGGTCTAGTTCAAAACGCTCTTTGGCAGGAGTTGCCTTATGGGCAAACTCGTAAGTTCTTTTCGGTCTCGGCCGTGGCAAATGCATTTCATTATTCAGCACAAGGGAAAGAGATCACATGGGGTGCAGATGTTAAGTATTCCGTCGATGGAAAGCTCACGGGATTTAATAAAAAGGTCTTCTCTGAAGACACCAAAAAGTACGGTGTTTTGGTCCAAGAATTAACTTGTAAGAATCGGGAGTAAATAGAGCAACCGCCCTACTCCTCGAATGAAAAAGCCCCATTTTGGGGCTCTCAAAACCTAGACTTCCTCCGTTTAAAACTGTGTTTGGTCTAGTTCCAGAAAATTCGCTGTTTATATTTGGTGGATCTGCCGAAAAGCGCTACGATTTTCAGTGGTTATATAAAGCACTGAATGACAGCTAGGAGTTTTCTATGAAGTCCCCACGTGATGTGGTTCTCGTTGAAGGTGTTCGCACGCCTTTCGCAAAAGCAGGTACAAAACTTAAAAAAGTCCACCCAGCAGAGCTTGGTAAAGTCGCGCTTAAGCAATTGATCGCTCAGACAAACCTTGATGTAAACTCTGTGGATGAAGTGATCATCGGTAATACGGGTAATCCACCGGATGCTGTTAACATCTCTCGCGTTGTTGCATTGAATGCAGGTGTTCCGCTTAAAACTTCAGCTTACACAGTTCACCGTAACTGTGCTTCAGCTCTTGAATCTATCTCTAATGGTTATGAGAAAATCAAATCCGGTACAATGGATATCGTTCTTGCCGGCGGTACAGAGTCGATGTCACAAATGCCGACTCTTCCTCCAGCAAAATTCCAAGAGATCTTTGAAAAACTTTTCGCGGCAAAAGGTCCGAAGCAAGCGTTGCCACTATTGTGGAAGCTCTTCAAGGCTGACATGAACCAAATCAAAGCTCTTCTTCAAGGCAACATGAGAGATCCATACTTCCCACAAATCGCGGTGATGTTGGGGCTGACAGATCCTTTCGTTGGAATCAACATGGGTCAAACTGCAGAGATCTTGGCAAAAGAGTGGGGCTTGTCTCGCGATGCTCAAGACAGATTTGCTCTTCGCTCGCACTTGTTGGCTTCTAAAGCGATTAAAGAAGGTCGCTTGAAAGAAGAAATCACTCCAGTCTATTTGGGTCCAGAGTACAAAGAAGTTGTGACTGAAGACATTGGTCCTCGTGAAACACAAACAATTGAAGCGTTGGCAAAATTGAAGCCGTTCTTTGATAAAGCGACGGGTTCAATCACTGCAGGTAATTCATGCCCAATCACAGACGGCGCAGCCATGGTGCTTTTGATGTCTCGTGAGAAAGCAGAGCAAGCAGGTTACAAACCGCTTGCAACAATCCGCTCTTATGGATTCGCAGGTCTTGAGCCTGAGCGTATGGGGCTTGGTCCTGCGTATGCAACTCCGTTGGCGCTTAAGCGTGCGGGCCTTTCGATGAAAGACATCGGCTTGGTGGAACTGAATGAGGCCTTCGCGGCGCAAGTTATGGCCTGCCAAAAAGCTATGGATTCTGACAAATTTGCTCAAGACAAACTTGGCTTGTCTGCAAAAGTCGGCGAAATTCGCGATGACATCCTTAACGTCAACGGTGGTGCAATTGCGTTTGGTCACCCAGTGGGCGCAACAGGCACTCGTATCGTTTTGACTTTGGCAAAAGAGATGAAGCGCAGAGGCGTTCAACACGGCCTTGCAACACTTTGTATCGGTGGCGGTCAAGGTGGAGCGATGATCCTGGAGAATGAGGCGTAAGCTTCATTCTCTCATTAAGATTTGCAACTAGGAGTTTTCAGAATGTCTATGCAAGAAAGTATCAGAATTGTTCCTCAAGGTGATGTCGCTGTTGTCGAGTTCGACCTTGTGGGTGAAAAAGTAAATAAATTCTCAACACCGGTTATGATGCGTCTTAAAGACGTAGTAGAAGAACTAAAAAAATCTTCTTACAAAGCGGTGATCTTCAAATCAAGCAAGCCGAAAATTTTTATCGCGGGTGCGGATATTGAAGAGATCAAGGGCATGACAACGAAAGGCCAGTTCGAGGCTGCTGTTGGTGCGGGTCAAGGTATTATGAACATGATCGAAGATTTGCCAATGCCAACAATCGCATCTATCAACGGTGCTTGTATGGGTGGCGGTTGTGAATTCATCATGTCTTGCGATTACCGTATCGCTTCAGAAGATTCTTCAACTAAGATCGGTCTTCCGGAAATTCAGTTGGGTATCTTGCCAGGTTTTGGCGGTACTCAGCGTATGCCTCGTATTATCGGTCTGCAAGCGGCTTTGGATATCATTCTTGCTGGTAAAGCAGTGAATGCTAAAAAGGCATTGAAGTCTGGTTTGGTGGATAAAGTTGTTCATCCGAATATGCTTGATGATCAAGCGATGAAATGGGCCAAAGAAATTATCGCCGGTGGTGGTAAAAAACGTCGTAAGAAATTCCAACCTCAAGGCCTTGTGAACAAGATCCTTGAAGGCATGGGTAAAGGCGTTGTTTTCAAAAAAGCTAAAGAAGGCGTTTTGAAGGCTACGAAAGGTCACTATCCAGCTCCTTTGAAAGCTTTGGAAGTGATTCAAAAAACATACGGCATGTCAGATCGTGAAGCGGGTATGCGCATTGAGCGCGAAGGCTTCTGCGAACTTGGTGTTACAGACACTTCTAAAAACTTGATCCACGTTTACTATTTGACTGAGATGGTTAAAAAGCAAACGGGCGTCTCAGGCGTTGATGTAAAGCCTAAAGACGTAAAAAGCTTGGGTATCCTTGGTGCGGGTACGATGGGTGGCGGTATTGCTTACGTAGCTGCTGACAAAGGCATCCAGGTGCGTATGAAAGACTTGAATCAAGATGCTCTTGGTAAAGGTTTGAAACACGCCAGCGACTTGTGGATGAAGCTTTTGAAGCGTAAATCCATCGACAAATATCAATACCAACAAAAAATGGACGCTGTGTCTGTAACAACGGACTATTCAGGTTTCAAAAACTTGGACGTTGTTGTTGAGGCCATCGTTGAAGACATGGGTATTAAGCAAAAAGTTATCGGTGAGTGTGCAGGTCAAATGCGCCCTGATGCAATTATCGCGACGAACACGTCTTCCTTGTCAGTGACTGAAATGGCGAAAGGTCATCCACGTCCTGAGTATTTCGCAGGTATGCACTTCTTCAATCCGGTGAATAAAATGCCGTTGGTTGAAGTGATTCGCGGTGAAAAGACATCGGATGAAACGATTGCGACAATCTTTGAGCTCACTAAGAAAATGGGAAAAATGCCGGTTGTTGTAAAAGACGGCCCAGGCTTCCTAGTTAATCGTCTCCTTTTGCCTTACATGGCGGAAGCTGCGTTTTTGATGCAAGAAGGTATGAGCATTGAAGTTGTCGATAAGGCTTACGTAAAAGAATTCGGTATGCCAATGGGTCCATTCGAATTGATGGACGAAGTCGGTCTCGATGTTTGTATCAAAGTTCTTAAGATCTTCAAAAAAGCTTTCGGTGAGCGCATTGAAATGGCTCCATGTATGGAAGCTCTTGAGAAGTCCGGCCGCTTAGGTCGTAAGAATGGCAAAGGTTTCTATTCTTACGGTGAGGATGGCAAACGCGGTGATGTAGATCAATCTGTGTATGCGGCGTTGGGTCTTGGTGCTCCAACGAATCCTCTTCAAGCTAAAGAGTGTATTGAACGTGGCGTATTCGCCATGGTGAATGAATGTTCATTGGCTTTGATCGAAGATCACATCGTAGAGCTTCCGCACGAAGTTGATTTGGGTATGATCATGGGTACGGGCTTCCCACCATTCAGAGGTGGTTTGCTTAAGTACGCTGATACCTTGGGTTCGCAATACATCGCTGATCAGTTGGCGACTTATGCGACTTCTAGAAATGCAAAACGCCTTAAGCCAGCGACGCCTTTAACCAACATGGCTAAGAACAACGCCAAGTTTTACAAATAGAACTTATGTGATAGTTGTTGATAACCTTACTAAGCAAAAGCCGGAGCTAAAAACTCCGGCTTTTTCTTTTGTCTCAACTACATCTTAGCAATCAATACA
>JAGIAF010000053.1 GCA_017745015.1 Bdellovibrio sp.
AGTGTGGTGAGAATAAGAAGAATAAAAACAAACATAAGCCGCCATTCTATGGCGATTAAATTACACATTGAAGTTACGACCCGGTAACTTGTGGATCGTCGTTAGCGCTTTGACACTAAGGCATGGTATTTTTCAGATATATTTTAATCTGCTTCTTGGTTTCCTGTTCTGCATGGGCTGAAGAGTTCGATGGGGCTATCGGAAACGCGGATCAGCTTCGGGGGAAGCCTTTTCCCGAATATCATGCGGACTCTCCCAGAAAAGAAGTGTGGGAGTGGTCATTGCCATTCTTAGCCCAACGAGTTCTGGATAAGGGATTTCATCTGCCCCGCCCCTATGGTGTCAGTTTAATTTATACGGATTTGTCCCAGGGAGTGGACCTCAGTGACCTTCAGGTCTCGTTTGATCAAAGTAAACCTCTCAAAGATATTAACTTCGTAGATTTGACGGGATCCACAGTTCAAAATAGCACCTGGCAATTGAAATTCGATGCGTGGGTTCTTCCATTCCTGAATGTGTTTGGGTTGATTGGAACCGTCGAAGGCACCGGCAGTGTTAATGTCGGCATTAGCGCGAAGGAGTTTTTCGACGACTTCAATCCTGCAATTTGTGCCGGGATGCCAAGTTTTTGTCAGGGCTACATCACGGCGAAAGCACCGATGAAATATAACGGTGTCAATTACGGCGTAGGTTTTTTGATCGCGGGAGGCGCGCACAATTTCTTTTTTGCGATGCCGGTCACCTATGTGGTTACCGATACCAATGTGTCGACTTCGAACTCCTATTCTCTCAATTTAATTCCGCGTTTTGGCTATAACTATCTGACTTCGCGAAGTGGAAAGTTCGGCTTTTATCTTGGAGCCAACTACTTAAACTCTCATGCCGATTTGACGGGATCATTTGTATTGCCCATGGCTTCTTCGCCCATCGGTCACGATGTGACGATGTCCTATAGCATTCGCGAGAAAAATACAGATCGTTGGAATGGCGTCGGAGGAGTGAACTGGGAAATCAGTGGTTTGTGGTCAGTCGTCGTGGAATTAGGGTACAGCGAAAACCGCAATATGCAGACAATTAATTTTATCTATCGTCTTTAGAATACGTAAAGCTGGATCAACTCTTTGTGAGTGATCGTGCTTTTCTTTTCCAAAGTTTCCGTGATCTGCAAAGCGCTTTTCATGTTTTGACGACGGAAATACTCTTTGGCTTTTTCGATAAAGCTCGGGCGCATCGTAAACGTCGCAGGGTGAAGCTTTGCCAAGAACAAACCATCTAATACTGCCAAAGAGAAATAAAGATGGGTGTTACGAGTTTTCTGCAAACGACGAAGTAAAGATACTTTGGACTCTGCATATCTTTGTGAAATCAATAAATACACAAACTCCGCTTGGGAAGATTCAGGGCAAAAGCGCGTGCCGGAAGCATGGCGATAAAGCATGCGTGCTTTACCGAAGTAAGGAGTTGCCAAAGGGCTGTCATTAAAGTGTTGAAGCAGTCCCAAGAAATAGTTGCCGTGAGCATTGCCGCGAACCCAGCCGGCTTTTTCTGAAGCGCGCATCAGGCGAGTGTAGGCCATGCGCGCTTTACTAAAATCACGCAGACGCATGTAGGTGTTGCCCATTTGCCAGTATTTCACGGCGATGAGCATGCAATTGGGAACATTTTGGCGCGCGTACTCGGCTAACAAGGCCTGACGACTAAAGCCGATGGATTGTTCGTATTGTTCAAGGTGATGGTGAACACGAGCTTTAATATAGGAATACTCCGCCAATGTGCGCATGCAATTTTGAGTCGGCAATAAGGCTTCAACTTTCGCAAGATAATGCAGAGCTTGATCAAAATTACCCATGGCTTCTGCTCGGCGGGCCGTCCAACTCAAAATATCAACTTGCTGATAAGGAATATCTAGGAGGTTCGCTAGCTCAAGTGCCTGTTCCAAATAAAGGCGGCAAGCGCGGAACTTTGCGAGATAAAAAGAACTGATACCAATATTTTTAAACAAAAGCAGGCGCTGTTCAGAAGATAACTGACCCGCGTGAATCGTCTTAAGAAGGGCAAGATAGTTGTGCCAATCATCCGTCAGACGAATGCGTTCAAGGAAAGTCGTTGAGCAAATTTCTTCGACGGCACGATCGGTGGTGCGCACGCTGACGGTCGGAGAGTTCTTACGAAGCTCTTCGGGACTGGTTTCCAATGCCGCCGCCAGCTTCATCAATGTCTCAAGCTTCACTCTGCGAACAGAATGATTCAGCCATCGTTGAATGGTTTTGGTGGATATTTCGAGCCTCTGTGCGAGATCGTACCGGGTGAGACCCCGTTTTTTCAATAGATCCCGCAAAACTGCGGAATCGATCTCGATCAACTCGGTACTCATGTTGCTAAGCATACTTTATTATTCTCTGCCGACGAGTCTAGATTTAAAAATTTGAATTCGAATCAGAATCGAAACTTTCGCTACTCATATCTGGAGCATAATACGGAATTTCGACGATAGATCTAAAGCCGTGACGAGCCGTTATCGCAAGTGTAATATTGCGAAGACTTGTTATCATTTTTCCGCGAGAACCTAGGATTTTTCCGAAGTTTCTTTTTGTACAATCGACTTTGAAAATTGTTGTGCGTTCCCCGTGTTCAACCTTCACGTTTACTTCTTCAGGGAAATCGACAACTAGCTTTAGAAAGTCTTCTAGTTTGAGGCGAGTGAGTTCAACGACCTCACTTTTCGGGGAGACCACCGCGAGGTGAGGTGCTCCCGACGATAATCCGTTCGTGGATTTTTGTTTACGAATGATCTGTGGCTGTTTCTTCTCTGCTGCATTCATTTAAACCGTCCCTGTGTAAATGGAAGTATAATTACATTTCGGTAACGTTCTAAATAAAAGTAACTTACACATTCAGGATTAGCCCGTGTCCACCATGTCCCGTTGTGCAGTTAGAAGTGATTTTGTTTAGTGCATCTCCTTGTTTTCAGAGGGAAAATCTAATTTAAAATTCGTTTACAATGCATTTTCGGGCAACGGTATAATGTCTAGTTCACCCGGCACTTGCGGGAATGTTTTGTCCTGCCATTGTCGTTTGGCAACTTCGATTTTGTCCTTTGAAGACGAAACGTAGTTCCAAAAAATGTGTCGTGGCTCTGGAAAAGGAGTGCCGCCAAGGACAATAAATTGCGAATCTTCAGACGCACTTACATGAAGTGGTGATCCTTGTTCAAGAACGACGAAATCATCGGGAGGAATATTCTTCTCACCCACACGCAAACTGCCTTTCACGATATAAAATGCAATCTCTTGTCCCTCTGGATCGAAAAAGAATTCTTTATTTTGCTGAAGTTGCACATCCATGAAGAACAAATCTGAAAACACTTCGACGGGAGACTTCTTTCCCATCGCGGAGCCCGCAATTAAAACAACATCGGCGTCTTGAACTTTGAAACGTGGAATAGTTTTTTGCGGATGATGAGTGAAGCTTGGTGCGCGATCTTCATGTTCCAACGGTAACGCAATCCAAAATTGCATCAAGTGCAAACGGTGATCGATATTGGCTTGATCTTCCGGCGTTCTTTCGGAATGTGAGATGCCACTTCCCGCTGTCATCCAGTTCACATCGCCCGGCGTGAGCAATTGCTTGTTGCCCAAACTGTCGTGGTGAAGAACTTTTCCTTCCAAAAGGTAACTCAAAGTCGAAAGACCGATGTGGGGGTGAGGGCGCACGTTGATTCCTGTGCCGGCTGCGAACTCTGTTGCAGGGAAATAATCGAAAAAGATGAACGGGCCTACCATTCTCTTCTTTGCATAGGGAATCATGCGGTGGACCTCGGGGCCGCCAACGGAGACCAATCGTGGAGGAATTTCCATTAGAATGCTGTTTTCAGTGACGCTCATGCTTAGGCCCCTTTTCTGCTGTGAAAAACCATGGTAGCTTAGATCAATTGATCAGACGAAATAAATTGTAAGGATAAGAATGAAAACAAAAAAGGAAATTGTTGATAACTGGCTGCCTCGTTACACAGGGGTTCCTTTGGAAGAATTTGGGCACTATATCTTGCTCACGAACTTCGGAAACTACGTAAAGATGTTTGCCGAGAAATTTAACGTCCCAGTTCGTGGTTTGGACCGTCCTATGCAAAGCGCAACGGCTGAGAACATCACGATTTTAAACTTCGGTATGGGAAGTGCTTTGGCCGCGACCTGTATGGATCTTCTGTCTGCAATCAACCCAAAGGCTGTTTTGTTCTTGGGTAAATGCGGTGGTTTGAAAAAGAAAAATCAATTGGGTGACTTCGTATTGCCAATCGCTGCGATTCGCGGTGAGGGCACCAGTAACGAATACCTTCCTGCAGAAATCCCAGCATTGCCATCATTCCGTTTGCAGCGTGCTGTTTCTTCTATGATCGCAAAGCACAACTGCGATTACTGGACGGGAACAGTGTACACGACAAATCGTCGCGTTTGGGAACATGATGAAACATTCAAAGATTACCTCACTAAAACCCGCGCTATGGCTGTGGACATGGAAACAGCGACGATCTTCGTAACGGGTTTCGTAAATGAAATCCCTCGCGGAGCCTTATTGCTAGTTTCTGACAATCCAATGATTCCAGATGGAGTAAAAACAGAAGAGAGTGATAAAAAAGTTACGACCAACTTCGTGGACAAACATTTAAATATCGGAATTGACGCTCTTCGTGAGCTTCGCGATTCTGGCGAATCTGTAAAACATCTTCGCTGGGATTAATCCGGTCTTTGATTTCTGACAGTCTGTTCTTTCTGTGATTGAACGACGGCGCTGGACGACTATTTTGTGTGGATTCCAAAATAGGAGACCAGCGCTATGAAATGGATCATTCTTTTATTAACGGTGTGCACTCTTACTCATGCTTACGCCGAAGAAGACCTCCCAATGCCTCTTCCCGATGAACCGGGACATCAATATCCAGAGCCAAATCCGGCTCCGCGACCCACTCCAAGGCCCGAACCCGAGCAACCAGCTCCACCTTCTGGGCAGACGATGACTTACACATTAGGCGTCGGTGACACGGGAAGATTTAAAGAACGTCAGATATTTTTTTATCCAAGCAGTGCGTGGACAAGAGTCAATCGCATCACACTGACCGGTGTTCGCAATAATGTGAAAATTAAATCGGTTAGAATTTATTACGCGGATGCCTGGGGTGGACCGAGTGAAGATTACTCGCTAATTGGTGACCTTAAAGTAGGAACTACACTCCAAGCTTATTATGATAGCCGACCCATTTCTTCAATTGAGGTCACGGCAACGAATAAATATTTTTGGAAAAAACCCGGAGGTTTCAGAGTGGATGTGACAGCATATCAATAAGATTTGCTTTAAAAATACGCAGAGTAAAAATCACCTTTGATGAATTGATTCAGTGATTTTCACCTTTTTTCACGCAATTAACATATTGTGTCATCGCGGAAGTTGCGATATAACTCTGTCCACTTTCAAACAGTGTTTATACGAAATGTATTTTTGGGGAGGCTCGCTTTGATCAATCCAGGCACAAACATGCACGCTGAGGATATGGATACCGACTTGGACTCCGATTTGGAGAACGAGAAGGAGACGAAAAAGACATCTGCTTTTGAAGCAGATATGGACGAGGAACTTAGCGAAGCAGCCTTAGCACAAATGGCCGGTAGCCTATTGATGGAAGGTGAAGAAGACGATCTTAATCTTGATGAGATTGAGAACATTCTTGAACTTCCTGACCAAGGTTTTCCGAAGTTCACTTTGGCAAAGAATAAAGCTCGCTTCTTGCGTATGGTGAGCTGGTATCGCGGTAAAGAAGAGTGGATCGAAGTTGCTCCATTGTCTGGCGTAACAAAACTCTTCAAACAGCAAACTAAAGAATTAGAAGGCATCCGCTCTTCTAAATTGGATTACGAAATGGAACTTGAGACAGGAACTTTGACTCCTTCTCAAAGATCATACCGTCGCGATGAACTTAAAATGTGTAAAGTTCAGGAAAAAATGGCGGTTCACTTGATCTCTAAACTTCAAGTGAAAATTAAGTCAGGCCGCCGTTAGGCCGCCGTAACGTTAACTTCTCCTGCGTTGTGACTGCCTCGATGTAGAAGTACACCTTCGGCATTCGCGCCTTGTATAAGTTAACGTTCCAGCGACCTAAAGCTGGAAATTAAAAAGTTAAAAAAGTCGAAATTAAGTTTTCGAACCACTAAGGGGCTGTCAGAAATGACGGCCCTTTATCTTTCGGTGGCCACCGGCAGTGCTGAAGCGACGGCAGTCGCGCAAGCTGGAGCAGCGATCATAAGTTCGGCAGTTGACCCTGCAAATCCTTCCTAGTTTCCTAGCTGTATCCCACTGAAAAGCCTCTAGTTTTGAATGGATACTGTCATTTTTGGCGCGTTTTCTGCTTAGGTATTTTTATTCGAAATTATTGAAAAAGGCTTTGCGGTGAATAAGGCGTTATTTCTTTCATTACTCCTACTTGCGGGATGCTCTTCGTCTGAAAAGACGGGCAGGGTGTCTGCAGTAAGCCATGTGGGGATCGTGGGTGGTGGAGAAGTTTACGAGGACGGCAGTGATTTGGTGACATCCACTGTAGCTCTTGTCGCTATTGCTGAAGACGGCTCGTTGCAATCGTTTTGCACGGGTATCCTTGTTTCTAAAGACCTGGTCGTTACTGCGGGACATTGCTTGCAAGTGTTTGATGGCGGGGGCCATGTGCAAGTCGCATTCGGAAGAGTTCTTCCGCTTGATAGTTCTGATTCTCGTCTTCGCAGTATCGATCGCTATTACACTTACGAGATGACTCAACCTCGTGTGGGTGATTCAAATGCTGTCGCCGTTGAAAATGATATCGCTGTTCTAAAACTCTCTAGCGAGGCGCCTTACTGGGCAAGGCCGGCGGCGATCCTTGCGAATGCGTCTGCGGTGCAAGCAGGGGACCATGTGATTTTGGCGGGCTTCGGGCAAACCAGTGAAACTTCAAAAACATCTCGCGCATTGCACGCAACGGAGCTGCAAATTAAATCTCTCTCAGAGAAAGCTCTTGTTTTTGATCAATCCGTGGGGACGGGGGCTTGTTACGGGGACTCTGGGGGGCCAGTGTATATTCGCACGTCGCAAAGATTGATTGCGGTGGCTGCGACACGTGGAATTGGCAATGGTGGACATCGCGATTGCCGTCACGAAGCGATTTATACTTTGTTACCTAGTTATCAAGACTTCATCAAACAGATCGCCGCCCTCATTGGTGGCGAACAACCAGAGTTTATAAACTTGTAGGATGCACAGATGAAAAAGACACTTCTTTTACCCATGATGTTTTTAGCCGCTTGTTCAATCTCGAACAACGCCTCGATGAATATCGATGGTGCAGGAATTATCGGTGGCAACGATGTGAAGGCGGCAGATCCGGTCGTGACTTCCACAGTGGGATTAGTGTTAGAGCAACCTGATGGATCCTTGAGACCATTTTGTACAGGCGTTTTGGTGTCTGCAGACATGGTGATCACGGCAGCTCACTGTATTGATATCATGGAGAATCGCACTTATTACGTGGTCTTTGGAAATGAAATTCCAGCTTCAAAAGATGATCCCCATGTGATTGAAGTGGCGGAGGCGATTCTGCACAGAAAATTTCGCTCCGTACCTACAAAAACTCCGGGAGTTGCAACTTCTGAAAATGATCTGGGGGCGATTCGTCTTTACGATAAAATTCCAGGTACTTTTAAACCAGCTGTGATTGTCTCTGATAAATATTTAATGAAGAAAGACACGGAGGTTGTACTTGTTGGTTATGGTGCAACCTCTGATACAAAGCGCGAGATGCCGACAACACTTAAATCTGTTCATGTGAAAGTCGCGCGAACACATGATCAGTTTTTAGTGTTTGATCAGTCGAATGGCAAAGGGGCTTGCTTTGGTGACTCCGGAGGGCCTGCCTTCTTGGAAACCGCGAAGGGTTTGGTTTTGGTGGGAACGACTCGTGGGCCTGAAGCGGGTGTGAATGATTGTCATCATTACGCTGAGTACACATATCTCGCTAAACAAAAAGAGTTCTTGATTAATGCCTCGGACTCATTGGATGCTGAGCCTCCTCAATTTGCTAAGGAATAGAAAGTCGTAGTGATGAAGTTTAAAAGACTGAGTTCGACATTGCTCTTAGGTTTGTTGGTAGCGGGATGTTCCGCATCTCAAGATTATTCCTTTAAAGGAGTCGGGGATGGAATTATTGGTGGCAGAGCTGTCACTAGTACGGACCCGGTGCGATTCTCTACGGTCAGTCTTATGGAAAAGGGTTATCCAAACACGACGCCTTTTCTTTCGTTTTGCACAGGAACTTTGATTTCCAAAAATCTCGTTGTCACCGCTGCACACTGTGTGGCGAGCCGTGCTGGCTCTGATATCTTTGTCGGCTTTGGCGAGAGCATCCCTTTTAAAGGTGATGATCATTTGATGGTGAAAGCTGAGAGGTTTTATTTCCATCCCAAGTTTAAAGTAGTGACGATTCAAGGACCCGAGCAAAGTTATTCGACATCTTATAATGATGTGGCATTGATTAAATTGTCTAAAGACGCTCCCGAGGGATTCATCCCAGCTCCTATTTTAGAAGACAGCGATCAACTTCGTGTTGGCACCTCCTTATTAGCTGCAGGTATCGGAGTGACTGATGATGAAGAGTTCACTTCTGCCAAGAGCATGAATAGGGTGGAAGTAACTTACGCTGGAGCCGACGGTGAGTTTTTGATCAGTGATCAAAGAAACAATAAGGGCATCTGCTATGGTGACTCTGGGGGGCCTGCTTATCTTGAAACCTCTCATGGGCTAGTAGTCGTTGGAGCCACCCATGCTTCTCGTGGCGGAGTTATGCATTGCCATGAGACGGCGGACTTTACGAGTTTATCCAAACATAAGGACTTCATTTCTGCGGCCGTGGATGTTCTTCAGGGCAAAGCTCCGCTATTCATTAAGCTCGAGGCGCTCTAACAGAGCCCCGCTTTATTTCGTTCTGGTGCCTTTTCTAATTTATTCAAAATCAAGAGCCTTTTATCAGCCCTTCAAAAGTCTAGTGTTTTCCCCAGTTTAAAGTGTCTCAAAAAAAAATTACTTCTAGCCCTAAATTCTCACGATGAAACGCCGATAGGTACAAAGTGAGTCAAATATGATTTCTAAATGTTTCAAAAGGGGAGGACTAGAATGTCACGCACAGTTATGATCGTGGTGAGCGATAACCAGGAAACCGTAGACAACGCAAAGAAGTACTGGGAGCAGCACGATGTGACAGTTCAGGCGTATTCTTCATCTCAATGGAGAGAAGGCCTAGATAACGCATTTTTTAGACAACAACTTGTAGCAGGTGTTCCTGCGTTGATCTCAGGCAACAGTCCTGTGACAACTGACGGTGGTAACAACCTGATTCAGTTCCCAACGCCAACAGCTACATCTTCTAACGTTCAAAAAATGGAAGAGATGGAAGCACACGCAATTGAAAATGCGATCGTTCAATACAAAGGCAACTTGACTGAAGCTGCAAAAGCTTTGGGTATCGGTCGTGCAACTTTGTATCGTAAAGTAAAGCAATACCACATTGATCCTTCTGCAGCTCGCAAGAAGAAATCAGTTATTGCTGCTTAATTTTTCAAAGAGATTTAAGACCAAGAAAATGGATACCCGTAAAGGGTGTCCATTTTTTTCGTTACAGAGGATGGAATGTTAAAAACACTCGGGGCCGTTGTTCTTGCTCTAGTTTGTGGTTTTTTCGCCTTTCACTTCGCGATCGAGAAATCCTTCGTGAATCCTTACCCCGTGGTCTGCGACTTGGTCGCCAAAAAAATCTTTCTCGATACCCGGGATCTTAAAGAGTGGAAACGCACCTGCAATCATCGCAGTCGTTTGGTCACACCATATTCCAAAAAAGAACTTATTCTTAAAGACATCAATAATGTTTTAGCTTTGCTTAAAGTTTCGCATTTGGAAATCTATGATGCTTCGGAAGTGAAAAGTATTTGGCAGGGAGAAAATAAAGAAACCGGTATCAATGGCGAGTTTATTGATAGTGAGCTGGTCATCTTTAAAGTTCATCCGCGTTCTCCAGCTGAAAATCTAGGGTTTAAAAAAGGTGACGTCATCGTTTCTATTAATGGGGAACAGCCGAGTTCGTGGTCGGTTGAAAATGAAGGCGGGGATTATCAAATTCACCGGGGTCCTGAAGAGTTCACGATTAAAATGATTCCCGGTACAGTTCATCGTGACGACAGTATGCATGTCACAACCATAGGGAAAAACGCGCGACTGTTGGAGATTCCTTCTTTCCGTGCTGATTTTTTCAAGGGCAGTGCTTTAAAAACTGTGGCTGCAGATCTTAAAGGCGCATCAACGGTCGTGGTCGATTTACGCGGTAATGCCGGCGGCAACTTCGTCGCAGGTTTGCGCCTTCTTTCCATGTTTATTTGTGAACCGACAGAAATCGGTAAGTTGGTAAAACCAAAATCCACTGCGAAAACCAAATCTCTGATGCCCAATGATTTAGATGATGTAAGACAACTTGCGGTGCTTGAAGCCAACCATGAAGTTGTGCTAAAGACTTTCAAGCAAGAGGGATGTTTTGCAGGAGCGGTAAAAGTTCTTGTCGATGGCAAAAGCTCGTCGGTCGCGGAAATGGTGGCTCAAGGCCTCAAGGAATTCCGTAAGAGCCCGGTGCGCGGGACTCCGTCGCGAGGGCAACTTCTTGTTGGTGTTTGGTATCCGATTGATGAAATTGCCCAAGGTGTTCAGATATCAATTCCTGAAGCACTCTATGTAAGCGCCAAAGGTCGTCGCATTGAAGGGCAGGGCGTGGAATTGGAGAAGACTCTCTATTACAATCTACCGGAAATGCAGGCTGGAATTGATTCTTGGGTCAAATCATTCCTGGACTAGACTGGTTATTGCTGTCTCGATGTGAGATTATCAATGTGAAACGTCAAACAACTTTTGTACGTCTGATCAACCTATTTGCGGTAATAATTAATTAAATAGCCAATAGAGCGGCATACTCCTCGCATATTTAGCCGATAGAGGATGAGGAGTACAAACATGGGGAATGCTAAAGTGATCGAATTTCCAAAAGCCCAATCAATGAGAAAAAGATTGCAAGACAAAGCTCAGGAACAAAAAGCTGTGTTGGTACTTTCAATCGCATCTATTTTGTTAATGACTGTGTTCGTAAATCAATGGTTGGTGGAAAATTCTGATTCTTCTTTATCCGCTCGCGGCAATCGTCAAATTGCGAGTTTTGAACCAGCTGTATTTGCTCGTGATGTAAAATGGGAACACGAACTAGCGAAGAAACTTTCATCTGAAAAATCCTCTTTAGTTGCGACGTTGGCAGAGAAGCCAAACCTTCGTGACGATTTGATCTTTGGTTACCTTGAAGGCAAATACGGGATGAAGCTTTCTGAAGGCCGCATCGAGTCTTTGGAGTTTATCGATGCGCAAGCAGGTGAGCATCCAATGAATATCGCCAATAAAGCTGAGTTCCTTAAAAAGTATGCTGAGGCTTTTGGTCGCGGCTATGCAGAAGTCAGTCCAGTACAAGGTTCTGAAGGTGTTTTTAGCTTGATCGATAAGTCTAAGACTATCGTCGGGCAGGCTCACTTCGTAACGGATGCTGACGGTCGCGTGCAAGCGCTTCGATTCACACAATAATCGCTTTAGTCCTTTCTGTTTCAAGCCGATACGATCTGTATGCTATTTCCAGATCTGTCGGCACCACAAATCACTACGAATAAAGATAATAGGGCGACGATTCCAGTCGCCTTTGTTGCGGATCGCTTCATCGCGCTGATTTTGGATTTCCTGATCTTTTCTCCCATCGTCAGTCTTTTGATGGCCGGATTGATTCGTCAGGCAAAGACGTTCTTTCTAATCAATACACATTCAGAAGAAGGCTTGGTTGCCGCAGCGTTGATTTTCCTAGTAGGAACTATTACTGTTGTGTTGTTGCAGTCAGTCTTCATGTATTACTGGCAGGCGACTCCGGGGCAGTTCTTCCTGCAAATGCGCGTGATCTCTTATCCAAATTATCGTGAGCGTTTAAGTATTTCTCAATGTATGGTACGCTCTTTTGCTTGGTGCGGAAGTTTTTTGTTGCTGGGATTGCCGTTCCTTGAGGTGCTCAGTCATCCTTTGCGCCGTACTTTCCATGAACGTGCGTCTGACACTATGGTCATCACTCTTAAAAAAGTTCCTGATGACGGTCCGGAACCATTGGAGCAAAGATTTATCGCTTCATGGTTGCGCATGAGTTTCTTATTTTTTGCATTGTTTGTTTTTGTGGGCGTCGCGAAGACTTATCATTCTTTGTCGGTGGGCGAGTACCGTGAGTCGGGGACTGCGACAGTCGCGATGTGTAAAGAGATTAAAGACAGTGAGCTGCAAGGGGCTTCACGCCTGGATGCGGCTTTGTCGCTCTTCTTGCTAAACGAGATCACTCCTGAGTGTCTGCATAAAGAGGCGGAGTTGTCTTTGTGGGGAGATCCCGTCAATTCTCAATCCATGGCTTATTTTGCGAAGTATTTGCTTACCGAAGATGAAGAGCATCAGAAGTATCTTGCGAAAGTCTGCGAAGACGCAACGTCGTCAGCCTGTGCTTTGGCGCAATACCTCGAGGATTCAGATAGCAAACGTTTGGCGCAAGCCGATGCCAGTTTATGGGTCACTCAAGTTTTGCGTGTGGAAGAAAAATACAGCCGCCGTGATGTCGCGGGCAGTCTCGAGTTGATCGAGAAATTGCAACACGTGAATGTTCTACGCTCGGCAATGGATAAGAAATATGTTCGCTCGATCTGGGCCTTGAATGAACGCTCTCAGAAAAAGGGCGGTCGTCAGCCTGCAAGTGCTGATTCCAAACCATGGCTTGAAGACTTTAAAGAAAAGTACGGTGTCCAATGATCGTACCTTGTCCAGAGAACTTGAAAGAGTATCAACGCTTTCCTCTGACAGTCACTCTGGCATTGCTTAATGTTTTCATTTTCGTTTTGATCTTCAATGGCGCATCGCCAAGCTTAGATAATAATAAAGTACTGCAGTACGAAGGCATGCAGCTGACGGGGCGTCTTTATTATCAGTACCTTCAAAGTCTTTCTCCACAAGAATTGCAAGAGCGCCCTGAATGGGTGCATCGCTTGCGCAGTGCTGACGCCGACCAAATGGGTGTCCTTGGCGGTTATGCTTTAAGAGACGCTTCGTTTTTGGAAGTAGCCTCGGCGCAAACATATAAAGGTGATGCGGTTCAAATCGATGCTTGGAAAGAAAATATCGAAACGTTTCGCAAAGAGTACCGCTCGCAGTTGCTCTTTAGATTTGGTTTAAGTTCTCTTGAAAAAGGTCCTCTGTCTTGGGTCACATATCAGTTCTCGCACTCCACATGGATGCATCTGCTTTCGAACTTGATGTTCTTGGTAGTGATCGGCGTCGCTGTAGAAGCGTTGGCGGGAAGTGGTGTCTTATTAATAGTGTATTTGGTTGGCGGCTTAGCCGGTGGTTTGGGATTCTTGCTTTCTCAAGGACATGGCACTGTTCCGATGGTAGGGGCGAGTGCATCGATCAGTGCGCTCTTAGCTTTCTATTGTGTGGCTCAGACAAAAGCGAGAATTCGTTACGTTTATTTTATATCGCCTATAGAAGGCCAATACGGTTTTATCTTCTTACCCACGCTCATGATTTTGCCACTTTTTTTAGTAGTGGATTTAGCTAATCTTTGGGCTACGCCAGAGGGTTTGGGAAGCGGAGTAGCCTACGCAGCCCATTTGGGTGGCAGCGTATTCGGGCTATTAGGCGGTTTGGCTTATCGTTATGGAGCTCGATCACGCTCCCGCACACTGACAGAAACCTGACATGAAATTCTTATAGCCCCGTTGACATAAGTGAGCCCATACTGCAAAAGTAGTCCGCGACAGAGGCTGAATAATCACCCCCTACCGAATGGCGGACCCGAATGAAGCTAAATAAGCTCATTAAGTCAGTGATTGTAACTACATCATTGTTTTTCGTAAGCGTTGTAAATGCAGCGCAAGTTTCTCAATCTATCCCTTACTATGGGGATGATTTCTACCGCGATCTTGCTGCGGGAACATCTAACCAAGCGTTGGTCCTTAGAATTAAGACAGTTCTTCGTAGCTTCCATGTCCCACAAGACGGTGCTAACGATTTGATCGTGTCTGATTGCAAAGCTCAAAAAGGTTGCTACGCTCACCACAAAATTGGCTATAACGGCGCAAGAGTGTGGTTGATGGGCAAGTTCTACATCACGTTCGACAAAGCAACGAACAACTATGCAGTTAAAGACTTCTATTGTGACAACTATAAAACTCGTGCTGATTTCAGCAAGGACGAGCCAACTCCAGGCGCGATCCCTGATAACACTGTGATCAACATCGAGCACACATGGCCACAAAGCAAATTCAATCGTCGCTTTGATAAGGACACTCAAAAGTCTGATCTCCACCACTTGTTCCCGACAGATTCACAATTGAATTCTATCCGTGGCAACCAATGGTTTGGTGATGTGGAAAAAGACACTCAAACATTGAAATGTAAAGCGTCTCGCTTCGGTGTTGGTTCTGGTGACTCTGATGAAGTGTTCGAACCACCACAAGATCACAAAGGTCGCGTGGCTCGTGCATTGTTCTACTTCTCTTTGCGCTACGATCTTCCGATTCCGCCTGAAGAAGAACAAGTTCTTCGTAAGTGGAATCGCGAACACCCAGTAGACGAAGAAGAAGCTCGCCGTAATAACGAGATCTTCAAGGCTCAGGGGAACAGAAATCCATTCGTGGATTATTCGGAGATTGTTGATTCTATCGGAGACTTCTAGATCTTCGGGCATTTTTGGGGCTCCTAAATTTGGGCCCCGTCCGAGTTCCGCAGGTAAGAAATAAAAAAACGAAGCCCAATAGCTTCGTTCGAATAAAAATCAAAACTTAATTAAAAAAGACCGCAAAGAGCGAGGACTGTCCGAGGAAAGGGGCCCAAATTTAGGAGCCCCAAAAATGAACGAG
>JAGIAF010000054.1:0-9189 GCA_017745015.1 Bdellovibrio sp.
ATTTCTTTCTCTCGCATGGGTTTGAGCCAACTTCCTGACGTGGATTTCCCAACAGTTTCAGTGAGCGTGACACTTGATGGTGCGGCCCCTGAAGTTATGGAAACCCAGGTTGTCGACGTGATCGAAAGTGCGTTGATGGGCGTTGAAGGAGTCCAAAGTATCACCTCTTCTTCAAAGACAGGCTCTGCAACAATTACAGTGGAGTTCAGTCTCGATCGCAATATCGACCTGGCTTTGCAAGACGTTCAGGCGAAAGTTTCCGGCGCTCAGCGCTTGCTGACTGACGATGTCGACTCTCCAACAATCTCTAAAACGAATCCCGATGACCAACCGATCTTGTGGTTGGCGCTTACTTACGACAAGAACAATCCTGAATTCTTGATGAAGTACGCTCGCGACTATTTGAAAGACCGTTTCACAACGGTTGATGGCGTGGGCGATATCTTCTTGGGTGGTTACACGGATCCAGTTCTTCGCGTTTTCGTAAACACTAAAAAACTTCCTACTTACAACATCTCGGTAAACGACGTTGTTGATGCGATCAAAAATGAGCATTCGGAACTTCCGGGTGGCTATATCGAGACGGCGAAAAACAACTACAACGTGCGCACGATGGGTGAGGCAAAAACTGTTGATGAGTTTAAAAATATCGTCATCAGTAAACGTGCTGGTACAGCGAACCAAGATCCAACGAACATGGTGAAGATCTCCCAGGTTGCTGATGTCAGCATGGGTTTGGACAATGTGACTCGTATTTCTCGCTTCAACGGTCAGACCGCTCTTGGTTTGGGTATCCGTAAACAGCGTGGTACCAACGCCGTTGCAGTTGCGAAAGCTGTGAAAGCCAAAGCTGAAGAGATTCAGTCACAGCTTCCTGAAGGCATGAAGATCGCGGTGAACTTCGACAGTACGCAGTTCATCGAAAAATCAGTGGGCGAGTTGACTCACCATTTGATCTTGGCTGTTATTTTGACGTCTCTGGTTTGTTGGGCGTTCTTGGGATCGTGGTCAGCGACGTTCAACGTCTTGCTGTCGATTCCGACCTCGCTTCTGGGCGCCTTCATTGGGCTTTACTTCCTAGGTTATACGCTTAATACGTTCACTCTTTTGGGGCTGACTTTGGCGATCGGTATCGTCGTCGACGATGCCATCATGGTACTGGAGAATATCTTCCGGTACAACGAAGACGGGCGGGGCCAGATCGAATCTGCGATCTTGGGTTCTCGTGAGATCTCGTTTGCAGCGATGGCAGCTACAGCGGCCGTAATCGCGATCTTCCTTCCGGTGGCCTTCATGAAGGGTATCATCGGTAAGTTCTTCATGCAGTTCGGTGTGACGATCTCTATCGCCGTGTTCCTATCATTGGTTGAGTCTTTGACGATCACGCCAATGCGTTGTGCGGGTTTCGTTCACCACGGTGAGCGCACAACTAAAATTGGTAAAGCGTTCGAAGGCTTTATGGAGTCTTTGAAGCACAACTACGAAGGTTGGTTGCGCAAATGTTTGAATTTGCGTTGGACTGTTATCATGGGATCTTTGATCTTCGTGGCGGTGTCATTCGTTTCTATCAAGTTCCTGGTGAAAGAGATGTCACCTGCGCAAGACCAATCGATCTTCTTGGCTCGTTTGATTTTGCCGGTGGGAAGTTCTTTGGCCTATACCGACGGACAAGTTAAGAAAGCCGAAGCATGGCTTCGCGAACGCCCTGAGGTGAAACAAGTATTCGCCAGCATCGGTGGTTTCGGTGGCGGTATCTCTGATGCCAATACGGCGATGATGTTCATCACGATGAAGGACTTTAAAGATCGTCCTAAAGACGAAAAGACGGGGAAGCGCTTAAGTCAGCAAGACTTCATGCAGATCACTCGTCAGGCGTTCTCGAAAATTGAAGATGTTCGTCCGGTCTTGATGGATATGTCGCAACGTGGTTTCTCAAGTGGTCGTGGTTACCCAATCGAGTTCACTGTCTTGGGTTCTGACTGGGAAAAGCTTGCAGGATTTGCTGCGACAATCATGAAAGAGATGGAAAAAACGGGTGTGATGGTCGATATCGACTCCAACTACTTGTTGGGTATGCCGGAGATCCAAGTGAAACCAGATCGTATCGCAGCCGCTCAGCACGGTGTCAGCATCGCTTCCATCGGTACGACAGTAAATGCTTTGATTGGTGGCGTGAAAGCCGGGGAGTTCCCTCAAGGCGGTCACCGTTACGATATCAAAGTGAAATTGGACAATACTGAAAACGCGATGACGGAAATCAAACGTCTGATGATTGGTAACAGTCGTTCAAACTTGATTCCGATCAGCAAAGTGACCAACCAAGAGATGGAAAAGTCATTGCAATCGATTTCACGTGCGAATCGTCAACGTGCGATCACGATCACGGCCAACTTGAAAGCAGGAGCATCCCAACAAGATGCCATGACTCAGGTAGAACAAATTTCGAAACGCGTTCTTGAGCCAGGTTACATGGTTCAACAACAAGGTAGCTCGAAAACATTCCAAGAGTCGTTCCAAAGTTTGATCTTTGCGTTGATCATGGGTCTGGTAATCGCCTACATGGTTCTGGCAAGTCAGTTCAACTCGTTCATCGATCCAGTGACGATCCTGATGGCCTTGCCATTCAGTTTCTCGGGTGCATTCTTTGCGTTGTTGATCACAGGTCAGTCGTTAAACATGTACTCGATGATCGGTTTGTTATTGCTGATGGGTATCGTGAAAAAGAACTCCATCTTGTTGATCGAGTTCACGAACACAGTTCGTGACCGTGGTAACAGCGCGGCGGATTCCGCATTGATCGAAGCATGTCCAATCCGTCTTCGTCCGATCCTGATGACATCAATCGCAACCATCGCTGCAGCGGTTCCTTCTGCGATGGCAACCGGTGCGGGTTCTGAGACAATGCGTCCGATGGCTTTGTGCTTGATCGGTGGTGTCTTGGTATCGACGGTTCTGACATTGTTCGTGGTGCCGTGTGTGTACTCGCTAATGGATCGCTTTAGAAAACGTGATGAAGTCAGAGAGAAGACAAAGCAAGCGTTTGCCGCAGTCGGCGACGAAGCTCTTTAAAATTTCTGACCAACTTAGGTTTTAATTATGAAGCTCACTGCAAAGTGGGCTTTTTTGTTTTCAGGTGTTTCACAATCACAAAGTCTGAGAGTTCTTGAACTGCAGAAGGGTTGATAGTATTACTTTCGTGACCGGTCCTTTCAGTTTTAGGATATATTAGAGATGAATGAAGTTGAAAAATGGCAGGCATTGTCCGTCAATGAAGTCCAAGAGCTATTTAAAGATTCTCAAAAAGATTTCTGGATATCCGGAGGCTGGGCAATTGACATATTTTTGGGCGAGCAAACTCGCCCTCATGATGATCTAGATATCTCTATTTCGAGAGCAGATCAGATCTATTTTCAAGATCTACTCAAAGGTTAGGATTTGCGAGCATCCGACCCACCAGGTTCTGGAATCTTAAGACCCTGGAAATATCAAGAATTCTTAGACAAGCCCGTATACAATATCTGGTCACGTAAAGTCGTTGATGGACCCTGGAATGTTGAACTAATGCTTTGTGATTTTGAAAACGATGAATGGGTTTATCGCCGCAATAAAGAAATACGTGGACCAATCAGTGAGTTTGGCTGGATCACACCAGATGGGATAAGAGTCATTTCGCCTGAGATTCAGCTTTTGTATAAATCGCGCGGATTTAGAGGCAAAGATTTGATCGATTTAAAAAACTGTTTGCAGCGTTTTTCTCCAGCGCAGAAAGATCGTCTAAGAAATTTCCTGGAAGTCGACTCTGGGCCGTCGCATCCGTGGCTGGCGTTGATTTAATCTACTTGTTAAAGCCCACGAATCAAGTGGGCTTTAACGACAATTACATTTAATAAATTGTCACTTCCGACGTCGGAAGTAGTGCCGATCATTTTGGGGTTTTAAGGGGCTGCTTTGATGGCTTCGGAAGCCATTTTTGAGACCTCAGGAATGGCTGAGTGCTTTGCTTGGGCAATGAGGTCTTGGATTTTTTCGGCCACGGGGCCATTTGGATTTTTCTCTAGGTAATTTCTTAAGCTATGTACAGTCACCATTTGAGGATAGGCGAGGGCTACGGCCATGCCGCCTTGGTGTTCTTCGTGGTCGCGGTGAGCGGTTCCTGGGTCATCCTTGGAGCAATCTTGGATGCTCTTGCAGGGTACCTCACCTAATACTTCGTCGAAGAATTTTAGATCTGCTTCGTTGGAAATGTTTCTTCCCAACAAAAACACGATGGTCCCGCGGTCGTTGCGGCTTTCTGCTGGTAAAGCTTTGTAAGCCTCGCGGAATTTTGCTTTGGTTTTTTCGGAAAGAACCTTCAACTCACGATCCATTCTCGGATCGTTGTCGTTTTTACTCTTTAAGATTTCAGAAAGAATTTGTAACTGCGCTTGGACTTGTGGATCGTCGCTTGCGACCGTCGCAGGGATTGGTGCAACCGTAGCGGGTGTTGTCGTTGGCGCCGTGGTATCAGAAGTTGTCGTAGATTCAGAAGAAGTAGCGTTCTTTCCTTCAGCAGATACGGTCGAGTTTAGGTGTGAAGGAAAGAACTTGATGCAGAAGATGAGTAAAGCCGCGGCAATTAGTATTGCGATGAAGCGGCTTGGATTCATAGACTATTTGTCGTCTTTCAATTGCTGACGAGCAGTCAAATTGCTGATGCGGTAAATACCATCATCACCAAATAACTTCGCATCCATTTTTAGCTTTTCGGAACAGCTAGCGCAGTTCTTCTCGATGTTTTTAAGAAGCACAGCTTGCATGCCATATGCGCCCATCACGCCTCTGTCACAAGCTGGAAGACCTTCCATCTTAACGCCAGAGATAATGCCTACGATGTCTTTGCCGTTGTCATCCAAGTACGGAGTCGGGCAGGTCGCGTGAGGCCAGTTGTTGTTGTTCACTTCTGTGTGGCGGGATTCATGATAGATAATGCTCACGCGGTAAACTTGCGGAATATTGTTCTTAATGTAGTTCGGAGTGATCCACATCGTTGAAGAACCAAACCAAGGAATCACGCAAGCTGCTACAGCGTTACCGCCGCCACAATCGTTTGTTCCGAAGTTTTTGATACGTTGATCGAAGAACTTAATCAAATCTTCGCCGTTCACAGTTTGTGAGAAGATTTGTTTGTAAAGAGCCGAGCTGCTATCGCCCGTCATTGTTTTCACAAAATCCAAATCCTGTAGGATCTGAGTTTTTGTCGCCGGTGAAATATCCTTATCGAATGTTGGTGTGGCTTGCGCTGACACCGCCCCCATTAATACTAACGAAAAGATAAAACCTTTCATTTGTGTTCCCCCCTTCTTCAATTCGTAGTCAACAATTGTGAAGATGTCGAAGGAATACCTTGTTGACGGGGCGAGTCTATTAGTGAGTTGCGCCGGTGGTAGCTTTGAGATCGGCGATATGTAATCTGAAAGTTATCAAGAGCGAGACGAGAACGAAAGCAGATCCAAGGTATCCGACGGATCCTAAGTGGTTGCTAGAGGACAAACTTCCAAGCAACGCACCAGAGCCAATTCCGATATTAAAGATACCTGAGTAAAGAGACATCGCCACGTCTTGCACGTCGGGAGCTTCACTCAAAACTGCGGATTGGAAAACAAGACAGATGATCGTCAATGCCGTTCCCCAAATAAAGGACAAAAGCACCAACCACAACTGTGAGTGAACAGCTAAGGCCATCAACAACAAGCTGGCTAGCACAATGACTAATGAAAACACCAGGGACGACATGGGACGCTTATAGATAATTTTACTGCCTAAGACGCTGCCGAAAACTCCCGAAGCTCCAAATACAAAAAGTAAGATCACAACGAAGTCAGGTGACAGTCCACCGATGGATTGCAGGAACGGTTTGATATAAGTAAACGCAGTAAAGTGTCCCGTCACCGTGAGTGCTGTCATCAAATAAACCAGCACCAAAGTTTTACGTTTAAACAGTGAAGGAACTCTTTTGAACGTCGTCACACTCTGACTCGGGAGCAGGGGAAGAGTGCGATAGAGGATCAGGAAAATAACGAATGCCACGAAGGCGATCACGGTAAAAGCCATGCGCCATCCAAAGCTTTGACCTAAGAAGGTGCCGAACGGAATACCCAAAATATTTCCTAGCGACGCACCCATGGCGATAATCGATAAAGCTTTAGCGTGCCCACCTGGAGGAGCCAGCCGGATTGCGAGAGGAATGGCAATGGACCAAAATACCGCATGGGCAAAGGCTACGACCAGGCGACAGATCAGCAGAAAATTAAAGCTGGTCGCCAGACCCGAGGCAAGGTTTGCAAAGACAAAGGCACCAAGTAAAATCAACATCAAACGACGACGATCCCAATGCGAACTAATAACCGTCATTGGTAGCGACATCGTCGCCACGATCCAAGCATAGATCGTCATCAATAAACCGATAGTTGCTTCGCTTTTGCCGAGGCCTCGAGAAATTTCAGGCAGCAGACCAACAGGAATAAATTCCGAAGTCACAAAAATAAAACTCGCCAAGCTGACGCTGACGGTAGGGAGCCAAGATTTGAGGGAGATTTTGGTGTTCATGAATCTTACCTAGAGATCCACACCAGTATGGACCTCTTAGATAAGACTGCAATTGAAAAATTATTAGAACCCTCTAAGGGCTGGTCCACAAAACAGTTCTCATTGAAAGGGAGCCCATTTCGAATCCCTCAAACGGATATGAGATCTGATCGTGTTCGTCCGTCGCGCCAAAGGCATAAAGCAAAGGCCAATAATGCTCAGGAGTAGGAACAGACATTTCTGCTGCAGAGCCAAATTTCTCCAAGTACTGTGTGAGAGTTTTTTCATCTCGTGCATCCAGAGCTTTTTTGATTCCAGCGTCGAACTCTTCCGCCCAATCATAGCGAGCATTTTGATCGCGCCATTGAACCGCGCGTAAGTTGTGCACGATGTTGCCACTACCGATGATCAGAACACCTTGCTCGCGCAATGAGCGCAGTTTCTTACCAAGTTCAATGTGCAGAGCGGGAGGAGCTTTCACATCCAGACTTAATTGATAAACCGGAATTTCGGCGTGCGGGTACATGTGCACAAGGACCGACCAAGTTCCATGATCAAGGCCCCATTTTTCATTGAGCGAAGCGCCCGGAACGAGTTTTGCGGTAGCACTCGCGATACTCAAGGGGCCGCGCGCGGGATACTGCACATCAAACAACGCCTTCGGAAATCCATAGAAATCATGAATCGTTGGAGGAGTCGCATTATACAGCACCTGCGTTCCTTCGGTCTCCCAGTGAGCGGAGACCACAAGGATCGCCTGTGGTGTAGGCAGTTGAGTACCGAGTTTTGCCAAAGCCTCCGTGAACGGATTTTTCGCCAAAGCATTCATCGGAGACCCATGGGCTGCAAATAACACAGGCATGCGGTTCATAAAATTAACCTTTCTTATCGATGGGCTTGTTGGCTTCCACTTTGATAGTCAAAGTGATTTCGTCACCAACTACGGGGCCAGCTTCAACGGCTTTGCTCCAAGTTAAACCAAAATCTTGACGGTTGATTTTGCCAGTCGCAGTGAACGCGATTTTGTGATTACCAAATGGATCGTTTACATCACCAAGGTATTTCACGTCCAAAGTGACTTCTTTAGTTTTACCCTTCAAAGTCAAATCGCCAACCAGTTTCAAATTATCAGCAGAGCCAACAATCTTTTTCGTCACAAATGACATTTTCGGATTTTTCGCAGTGTCGAAGAAATCCGGGCTCTTCAAGTGAGTGTCACGATCGGCATTGTCAGTATCGATACTTGTCACATCAATATTCAAATTCGCTTTGGATTTCTCTAGCTTTGGATCGATTGTGATAGCGCCATCAAATTTTTTGAAGCGGCCCTCAACAGTCGCAATTACCAAGTGGGGAACTTCAAAGCCAATTTTTGAGTGAGCAGAGTCGATTGTGTAAGAACCTGCTGGAATTGTTTTACCTGCGAAAGCAGATACGCTCATCAAAGTTACAAACGCGGTGGTCATTAGTTTTGTCATAGTGAATCTCTCCTTTAGTTAATTAACTTGACCTCCTTACTATCGACCCGTTTCAACTATTGCGGTAGGTGACGTAATCGGGATATACTGTTGCGTATATGGAACAATTAGATCTTAACCAAATCAGAACCTTCGTTAAACTTGTTCAAGCTGGCAGCTTTACCAAGGCTGCTGAGGTGCTCCATCAGCCCAAGTCCCGCGTCAGTCGCAGACTTGCTGCTTTAGAGCGAGATTTGGGCATTCAATTGGTGTATCGCACAACGAGACAGTTTCAGTTAACTGACGCAGGCCGCGCTTATTATGAGCGCTCTCGCGGACTGGTCGAAGGTCTTGAGGCTTTGTCGGCAGAATTAAATGAAGCCGTGGCCGATGTGTCGGGATGGTTAAAGATCACAGCCTCTGACGACCTGGGAGTCTTGTATCTTCCAGATGTCCTCGCAGAATTTTCTAAGATGCACCCGCGTGTGCGCTTTGAGGTGATGCTGAGTCAAGCTTATGTGGATCTTGTGAAGGAATCCGTCGATGTGGCCATTCGTATCGGGCAGCTCAAAGACAGTTCTTTGCGCGTGAAGAAGGTCCACACGCTCAAAAGTATTCTCATCGCCAGCCCGGGATTTTTAGAAAGATTCCGTGGCGCCGAAGACGTCGACAATCTTGAAACTCTGCCGTTCTTGTCCCTAGGCAATCAGAGCAAGATCGATCTATGGAGAAACACCGACGGGAAAAAGATCACAGCGAAAGTGAATTCAGTTTTTGCAGTGAACAATCCCATGATGATCGTGCAGATGGCTTTGGTCGGAAAGGGTTTCGGCATGGTGCCAGAGTTCTTAGCGGCGGAGCACATCAAAGCGGGGAGATTGGTTCACTTGCATCGTGGAATGCGTGGCCAAGAGGTGCCAATCAGTTTGGTGACACCGGAACAAAAGGAAGTTCCGTTGAAAGTTAAAAAATTTATGGATTTCGCCGCGAAGCGCTTAAAAGAACGATTTGAGAACTTCTAGAAGTCCGGAGTAATTGAACTTCATCAAACTCCAAACCACGCCGGCCCACAGAGCACCCAGGAGGGCCATCATGGTGAGTTGCGGGAAATTGATTAAACTCAAAGTGCTGGGTTGTTTGTTCAAAAGACCGTCGATGTGCCCTCGGT
>JAGIAF010000054.1:9199-14824 GCA_017745015.1 Bdellovibrio sp.
GTCTTGAGCTTCTTTAAAGCGACGAGCCAGGCCCTGAGCCAAAACAATTCTTTGAGTCATTTCCATTTTATAGAAATGCACGCCAACTAAAGTTGTCGCGTTAGAAATGCTCTCCAAGCGAGTGACGATCCCATAACAGGCCATCTGTCTGGAGCCCGGAGGAGTGAACTGAATCTTGATCACTTCACCCAAAAGCGGGCAAAGATCATCGGGCGCTGTGAAAGCAAGTCCAGTCAAAGAAACATTTTTGATTGAAGTGCCTTCTTCCCAAGGAATTTGTTTGGGACCGGCGACACGCACAAGGCTCTCATCCTCGGTGTCGAGAATGTATCTTGGTGATCTGCCATGGTAGCGTGCGAGTGACGTCATAGAGTTCTTTTCGGAATAAAGACCGGGTGTCTAAAACTAAAAATGTGTCTTAAGTTGAAACAGTGCCTTAGCTCGCCTTGCGGAAAGCGCGAGTGGGATCGTAAAAGCCCTCTGGGAACTGAGCCCCGCGAGCTTGCATAGTTTTTTGATGGCGAGGCACGTATCCCGCAGGGACTAATTCTTGTTTGGCGTCTAAGGAAAAGACCGGACCACGAGTGATTACATCGCCTTCCATGCCCGAAATCTCCATGATCTCAGAAACAATTCGTTGACCATTGGTTAAGCGCTTCACTTGAACAATGAAATGCACGGTGTGGGCAATTTGCTGGCGCAGAGCCTTCAGTGATAAATCAAACTTTGCCATGTGCAAAAGATTTTCTACACGAGTGAGGCACTCTTGGGGAGAGTTCGCATGAATTGTCGTCATGGAGCCCTCGTGTCCTGTGTTCATCGCTTGCAACATCTCGAAAGTTTCATCTTTACGACATTCACCCACTAGGATGCGATCAGGGCGCATGCGCAGAGCATTGACCAAGCAATCGCGAGTGGTCACGGCGTGCGGAGTGCCTTTTACCGAGAGCAACTGCACCCAATTTTTCTGAGGCATTTTTAATTCGGCGACGTCTTCGATAGTAACGATGCGTTCTTCAGCGGGAATTTCAAAGGTCAAGGCTTGAAGAAAAGAAGTCTTTCCAGATCCTGTGCCACCACTGACTAAAATATTCATTTTGCTTTTGACAGCCTGACTTAAAAAGTAAGCCGCTTTGTCGCTTAAAGAATTGTTGGCGACAAGATCGGACAAGTTCATGCGCTGGCTTTGAAATTTGCGAATCGTAAGAGTCGGATATTTGGTCGTCATCGGCGGCAGCACAATATTATAGCGACTGCCGTTGGGAAGAATGCCATCAAAGCTTAAAGCTTGGCTTTGATCTTTGCCTTCAAAGTGCAAGATCGCGTAGATCAAATCCCACAGGGCGCGCTCGTCAATAAAGCGTTGGGACGTTTCGATTAAAAGACCGCGATGCTCTACGAACACAGAGTCTGGCGAGTTCACCATAATCTCTGTGATGGAGGTGTCGTTAATAAGGGCATCGAGAGGTCCGAAATCGATCTTCATAGTAAGAGATATCGGAATTTGCCCTTCTCAACTTGATTAGCTAGACGAAGGGATAGGCTTAGAAGTGCTTCCAACCTTTAAAGGTTGTGATCTCTTCTTTGCCATCGCCATGAACCAAAAACATTCCCAAGGACTCCGTGAACTGACCGACTTCTCTCCAAGTCGGGAAGAGATGGCGATCTGCTGGAGACACGGCCATCAAAAGTTCATAGTCTTCGCCACCCCAAAGAGCTTTTTCATAAGCGGACGTTTCGCCTTTGATTTCTTTGGTATCTTCGTGAAGAGGGAAGTTTTCAGGGAACAAGTGCAGACCGAGGGCATTGCGAGTCAGAATCAAAGAGTCATTTACCAGGCCATCGCTGCAATCCATGAGAGCGTGAACTTTGGAGGCATTCTTTTGCAATTGTGGAACAAGATCCAGACGTGGTTCCGGGCGCAAGTGGCGAGCCACGGCATCGGGGAACAAAGTTTTGCGATCTTCGCGCAACGCTTGCAAGCCTGCCGTGGAAAGACCTAAAGGTCCACTTGTCAAAAGCAGATCGCCAGCTTGGGCTCCCTTGCGGGTTAGTGGTGTTTCGCAAGAACCATGAACACTGACATCAATCACCAAGCCGCGAGGCGAAGCACAGAGATCGCCACCAACAACTTCAACGCCATAGCGGTCCGCAAGGGTCGTCATGCCACGATAGAATTCGTCAAGCCAAGATTCTGTCAGCTCTTTGGGAAGTGCCAAAGACACTTGCGCCAAGTGGCCATTGGCACCCATGGCAGCGAGGTCACTTAAATTAACTGCTAATGACTTGTGTCCAAGGTCAAAGGCGCTTGCATAGTCCAGTCGGAAATGGACATCTTCCACCATCATGTCTTGAGCAATGACTGAGAATCCTGAGAAATTTTTGAAGACATAACCGTCATCCCCTAGCGGAACAATCGTGTGTGAATTATGACGCTGGACGCGGGAGCGGATGTTTTGAATAACTTGCCATTCTTTCGGAGTATTTTGCATGTCGTTTTTCCTGGGAAGGCGTTGCCAAAAATTAAGCTTTATTGTGGAATATACTAACGAGGAGTCAAGGAGGATTCTTGAACACACCGAAGGCGACATCGCCAAAAAGAACATCCAAGAAAAAGACAACTCGCAAGGTCAAGGTTGTAGAGCATCCTTTGTCATCTGAAAGTTTGTTTTCGAGCCGTGAAATCGGCTGGCTGAATTTCAATCGCCGAGTTTTGGCTGAAGCGGAAGATAGTCACAATCCACTTTTGGAGCGAGTGAAATTTTTGAGCATCTCAGGTTCGAACCTGGATGAGTTTTTCATGAAACGCGTGGGCGGCTTGAAGCGCCATGTGGCTTACGGAGTTTCTCCAAAATCTGCAGACGGCAAAACTCCGTTGGCACAGATGCAGGAAATTCGTCAGTTCGTTTTACCCATGATTCAAGATCAAGGTAACTTCTTTACCAAAACGTTAAAACCAGCGTTGGCGAAAGAAGGCATTCACCTGCTTTCTTGGAAAGATCTGAGCGAGAAAGAGAAAGACTTCGTTAAGAAGTACTACAATAAAAATGTATTCCCGGTTTTGACTCCGCTGTCAGTGGATCCGGGACATCCATTCCCATTTATCTCTAACTTGTCAGTCTCTTTGGGGGTGACACTGAAGCACCCAAGTATCGAAGACAAGCTTTTCGCACGTGTGAAAGTTCCAAAGGTATTGCCGCAGTGGATTCGCGTCGATGCGGATGCAGGTGTGAACCGCTTTGTGAGTTTGCTTGAAGTCATCAAAGAAAACTTGGCGGATCTTTTCCCGTCGATGCAAGTTCTGGATGCCATGGCTTTCCGTTTAACCAGAAATGCCGACTCGGATCAAGACCAAGAGGACGCTGAAGATTTGCTCGAAGCTATCGAGGAAGAACTTCGTCAACGTCGCTTCGCGGAAGTCGTGCGTTTGGAACATGGACCAAAACCTGACCCATGGATGCTGAAATTTTTGATGGAAGAGTTGGAACTCACAGAGGACGACATTTACGAAGTCCCTGCGGAGTTGGATTATGCAGACCTAGCGATGATCGCGGATTTGAATTTGCCAAAGTTGAAATTTGAGCCTTACACGCCGGTGGTCACTCCGGCCTTCGCTGAAGAGGGTGTAGGTATTTTCAATGCGATCAAGGCCAATGATCAGTTGGTGCACAATCCCTTTGAGAGCTTCTCGGCCTCTGTGGAAAAATTCATCCGTGTTGCCAGCGAAGATCCTAAAGTGCTAGCGATCAAAATGACTTTGTATCGTACCGGTGACAACAGCCCCTTTATTCGTGCTTTGATCCGCGCCGCCGAACAAGGCAAGCAAGTTGTTTGCTTAGTCGAACTGAAGGCACGCTTTGATGAGGAAAGAAATATCTATTGGGCCAATGAGCTAGAGAACGCCGGTGTGCACGTTGTGTACGGTGTTGTGGGTTTGAAAACTCACGCCAAAACGGCCTTGGTTGTTCGTCAAGAGCAAGAGGGGTTGCGTTGTTACGCACATATCGGAACAGGAAACTACAACGTTTCAACGTCGCGTTTCTATACGGACTTGGGTCTACTCACGGCGCGCGAAGAAATTACCAGCGATATCGTTGAATTCTTCCATTATCTAACGGGTCGTAGTTTGAAAAATAACTATCATCACCTGTTGATTGCGCCAGTGAATATGTTCTCGACCTTCAAAACCATGATTGAGCGTGAAGCCGAGCATGCAAAGGCGGGGCGTCCGGCTCATATCGTGGCAAAGTTTAATAACTTTGAAGAAAACGACATCGCGGTGGCGCTTTACGCGGCTTCGCAGAAGGGTGTCGATATTGAGATGGTAGTTCGTGGATTCTGTTGCCTGCGTCCTGGAGTGCCAGGAATGAGTGAGCGCATTAAAGTCACTTCGGTGATAGGCCGCTTTCTTGAACACTCGCGCATTTTCTATTTCCGCAATGGCGCTCAAGATCCGGTGGACGGGGAGTTCTTTATCGGCTCCGCTGATTGGATGTATCGCAATTTGCACGCTCGCGTGGAAGCGATCGTGCCGATCTTGGATCGCAGCTTGAAAGAGAAATGCTGGGAGATCTTGCAGTTCTACACGAAAGAGACCAAGCAAGCCTGGGCTATGAACGGGGATGGCACTTATACGAAGAAATCTGCCAAAGCGGACGATCCAGGGATCCATCAAACTTTGATGCAATTGGCGAAAACGCGCATTAAGCTGTTGGAAGAAACTAATTCTCATTCGGAGTAAAAGTGGAGTTGATCATCATTCGTCATGCGGTTGCTGAAGAACGCGAGGATTTCGCGAAGAAAGGTCTTGAGGACCAACTGCGCCCGCTGACGTTGAAAGGCAGAAAGCGCATGCAGAAGGTCTGCGTGCGTCTGCGCGATTACGTAAAAGATTTTGATGTGATTGTTTCAAGCCCACTGACTCGCGCTCGGCAAACAGCGGAAATCGTGTCGCAAATTTACTACGAGAAAAAAGTTCTCGAAATTCCAGAACTCGTTCCGCAAAGCCCACCTCAAGCTTTCGTCAAGTGGTTGCGCACCCAAGGTCGCAACTACAAACGCATCGCTATCGTGGGCCATGAACCTCACCTAAGCATTCTTGCCAGCTACATGTTGTCAGGAAAAGCCGAAAGCTTCATCGACTTGAAGAAAAGTGGCGTAATCTCGTTGGAGCTTGAATCCTTCTCCCACGCCGAAGCCGGCACCGCAGAGTTGATTTTCTCTATCCCACCCAAATTCCTCGCAGATTAAGAGGGGCGTTCATGACCAAGCTGACTGATTCAAATTTTCGTGAAGCTATCTCGCAAGTAAATCGTGATGGATTTGCAGCTTTAGATATCAGCGCGGAGATCTTGCCCCATTTGGGTGAAGAACTTTATTTGAAGATGGATCAGATAAACTTTCATGAGAAGCGATCCACTTACTACAACGAAATTGCCTTCTATTGGCCTGAGGAATGGAGTGACGTCGAACTAGGTATCGGTGCATTTCATGAACAACGGTCCTTGAAAAATATTCTTCCGCACTCGGAAGCTGCGGTTTTACTTAAAAATAACTTTGGCGAGACGTTAGCGGCTCAGATTGTTAAATTTGTTTCTGATGTTAAAGAACTCACAATTAAAAGTC
>JAGIAF010000055.1 GCA_017745015.1 Bdellovibrio sp.
GTACCTAGGTGAGCTTTTGAGAACGTGGAAAGGCCAGCCAGAACTAGTGGCAGAGCCTTACTTGAAACTTGCGGAGCTTCAAATCAAACAAGGCAAAAAAGACGAAGCTCTGCAGTCTTTGGACATGATTGATAAGTTGATGGCCGACTCTGGAAAAGTAGCTCCGGTTGTTCACGCAAAAGCCCTGGAAAAGATGGGCGATATTTACTTAGAGAAAAATCAAAAAGATCTAGCGATTAAATCTTACGGAAACTTGTTAGAGAAGTACGAGGAAACTCGTCCTCTTTCATCTATCCGCTACAAGCTAGGTCAAATCTATTTCAAACGCGGCGATGTTCAACAAGCGGCCGAAGTTTGGAACGAGTTCAAAGGGCAGAAGAGCGGGTTCTGGAAGAATCTTGCTCAGGAACAGCTGAAGAACTCCGAGTGGCGTGACGGTTACAAAAAGTATATTCAAAGAATTCCAGCGATGGCTGACAAGCAAGAAAGTAAGTAGGTAGGGGACAGGATGTCGTACTTTGATTTTGATGCTTTACATATCGATGACAGAAAGATGAACGAAGCAAAGCAGTTGGGTCTTCAATTGGCTCCAACTCAAGCAAGTCTTCTGGTTGTCGGCGAAGCAGGCGTAGGTAAAACAAGCTTGGCACGCTATATCTATACAAAGAGTCGCTCTCCAAGACTGTATATCTTGGAGTGCAAAAATCCGTACGGTTTTGATTTTTCTAAAATCGACGGTGGCACTTTGTTGATCGAAGATTTGGATTGCGCTTCTGCTGCAATTCAAACGGAGTTGATGAAATTGGC
The DNA here is from genome assembly GCA_017745015.1 of Bdellovibrio sp. Taxonomy (GTDB): domain Bacteria; phylum Bdellovibrionota; class Bdellovibrionia; order Bdellovibrionales; family Bdellovibrionaceae; genus Bdellovibrio. Next base: position 808 of record JAGIAF010000055.1, read on the forward strand.
TGAAAGAAACGATGGCACTCGTCCTCGTTTTATTTCGACATCTCGCAGAGATCTTCGTGCGATGGTGAAGCAAGAGCAATTCCGTCAGGATTTGTTTTATAAAGTTGCTGTGATTCACTTGGAAGTTCCACGTTTGGAAGATCGCAATAACGATTTCCAAAAGATCGTGAGCTTTATTTTGGAAGTATCCCAAATCATGCACGGTCGCAGTGGTTTGCACTTTTCTGCAGACGCCTATGCCCGTTTGGCTGGCTGGAACTGGCCAGGCAATATTCGTGAGCTTGAAAATGTTATCGAGCGCGCGGTGATCTTGGCTCGCAACCAGACCATTGGAATCGAATCTATTCAATTTGAAGCTGTCACTGAGGAAATTGCTACGGATTTTGCTCCGGGCATGTCCCTTTCTGAGGTGGAAAAGCGTCTCATCTTGCAGACCCTTGAATTGACTGCGCAAAACCGTACGCGCGCAGCTCAGATGCTTGGAATTAGTATTAGAACTTTGAGAAACAAACTCAATGAATACAAGGAAGAAGGTGTCGCATGAGTGATCTTTTCGATAAGACCACGAATGCCTTAGCGACGTCCATGCGCATGAGGCAACTTCGTAACAACATCACATCCTCTAACATCGCTAATGCGGAGACCCCAGGGTATCACGCAAAGAAGATGGATTTCGAAGACGCACTTTCTCGTGCATTGGATATGGACGGTAAGAATGGTCTCGCTACTTCTAGTGGCAGCCACTTTGCAGCTGGCGGGCTGAGCGTGGGTCGTTCACAACCTGACATCTATGAAAACCCCGAAGGTGCAGTTAACAACGATGGTAATACCGTTGATCTGGAAAAAGAAATGTCTGCATTGTCAGAGAATGCCATCATGTACAAAACGGCACTTCAACTGATCAATAAAAAAATGGCGGCTCTTAAATACGCAGCAGGAGATGGTCGATAATGGCTGATTTCTTAACGGGTATGAGAATTAGTAGCTCTGGTATGGCGGCGCAAAGAATGCGCATGAATACCATTGCTAGCAATATCGCGAATATCAATACAACCCAGACTCCTGAAGGCGGTCCCTACCGTCGTAAGGACGTGGTTTTCGAAGCAATGCCTGATGCTAAGAACTTTGGCGAAATTGTGACGGGGACAGACCCTCACGGCAATTTCCAAAGGGTCCAGGTTTCAGACATTCTCTCGGATCGCAAAGCTCCATTGATGAAGTATGAGCCGGATCATCCTGATGCAAATCCAGAGGGTTACGTGGCTTATCCGAATATCAACCTCATGGAAGAGATGACCAATATGATACAATCATCGCGTTCCTATGAGGCCAACGTGACGGCTCTTCAGGCGTCAAAAGATATGGCCCTTAGTGCTTTGGAAATAGGAAGATAGTTCCTGGACTAGGTTGAAAAAGCAGGAAATTTAAGAACGTTTAGAATACAATTTTTAGAGTATAGGGAGAGGTGAAGCCATGGAGGGTTTTACGGTATCAAATGCAAACAGATTCCTCGATACGGGCAGCATTCGTGACTCGAAGTCACTGTCCATTGAGGGGCCTTCATCATCAAGTTCTTCATCAGAATCTGGTAAGAGCTTCGCCGACACCTTAAAAGATGCTGTGTCTTCCGTGAACGAGCTGCAAAAGTCTTCGGACAAGTTTGCTCAGAACGTTGCAACTGGAAAAACAGATGACGTCGCTGGTGCCATGATCGCGGCTGAAAGAGCCGACATCGCATTGAGAGTGATGGTTCAAGTACGTAACAAGATTATTGATGCGTACCAAGAAGTAATGAAAATGCAGGTTTAGTTCTTAGGCGGAGGGGTTTCCTTGAACAAAATTTTTGGTGGATTAGTCGTCCAGTTTCGCGAGTTCTTTAAGAATCTGGGTCCGACCAAAAGACTTTCAGTTATTGCCGTAACGGTCATCGCCGTTGTCGCTTTGATGACAATGATGTTTATGGCGTCGGGAAAAGACTATGTTCCTCTTTTCACGAACATTCCAACTGAACAGGTTTCTACGATCGTAGCGAAATTGAACGAGAAGAACATTCCGTTCCAACTTCGTGACGGCGGTAAAACTGTAGCTATTCCTAAAGAGCTATTGCATTCAACGCAAATGACGTTGATGGCAGAGATCGGTTCTCCGAAAATGGGGAATATCGGTTTGGAGCTTTTCGATAAACAAGATTTCGGTGTGAATTCTTACGCGCAAAAAATCAACTACCAAAGAGCCCTCCAAGGTGAGTTGATGAGATCGATCAATACTTTGACTGCAGTAAAGCAGTCTAAAGTTATTTTGGCGTTGCCGAACAAAAAGACATTCCTTGAAGAAGGCGGTTCGCCTTCAGCTTCCGTTGTCGTTGAATTGCACCAAGGTAAAGAGTTGAGCGCTGAACAAGTGCGCGGTATCCGTTACTTGGTTGCTAATGCCGTTGAAGGCATGGACCCAGATAAAGTTGCGGTCCTTGATGAGCGCGGTAAAGTTTTGACTCGTACTTCTGATGGTTCCACAGGTGGTTCTAATGAGCTTTTAGATCTAAAAGCCAAAGTAGAGCGTGATTTCGAAGATCGTATCGAAGACATCCTTTCCAAAGTTGTGGGTCACGCGAAGGTCGTAGCAAAAGTAGATGCGACTTTGAACCACAGAGTGATTTCTTCTGTGGAAGAAACTGTGGATCCAGATAAAACGGCGATTCTTTCTCAGAACTCTGAAGAAGAATCATTGGATGGATCTCGTATGAATCCGTCCGGTGTGCCGGGCTCACGTTCGAACATCCCGGGTGCTGAAGATAACGCAGGTCAAACTGGTTTCAAGCAAGACGTTAAAAAAGAAATGAAGACGACCAATTTTGCGGTACCTAAAACGGTGCGCAATATCCGCGAAACGGCCGGTAACCTTGAGCGTTTGAGTGTTGCGGTTGTTGTTGACGGAAAATCCGTCATGACGACAAAAGCGGACGGCACGACAGAAACTAAATGGGAACCGCGCTCTGCTGAAGAAGTTAAAAAATACGAAGATCTGATCAAAGGCGCTATCGGCTTCAATGCGGCTCGTGGTGACTCTGTTAAAGTTGAAACGATTCAGTTCCAACCGGAAGACTTCTCTGAAGCTGAGAAAATTTTGACGACATTGGAACGCAAAAAGTTGATCCATGCTTTGTTTAAATGGGCATTGCTGGGCTTCTCATTGGCATTGTTCTTCTTCATCGTAGTTCGCCCATTCATGCAATGGATCACAGACAGCTTCCAAGACTCTGTGGAGGAAATGTTGCCTAGAACAATCGAAGAACTCGAAGAACTTCAATCTGTTGATAACACACTTCCTGGTATGTCGACCGCTCTTCCTGTCCTGCAGGAATCGATTGACCCAGAGAAGGCTGAAAGTGAATTGCTGAAAGATCGTATCATGGCCACTATGGGCCGCGATGAAGAGAAAGCGGCAAATGCATTTGGTATGTGGCTTGTTAGGAAGGATGGCTAATGAAACTTCATAAGGCCGAACACATTGAGTACGAACAACTCAAAGGTTTCGATAAAGCAGCAATTCTTATCAATTATCTTGGTAAGGATGCCGTGAAGGTTCTGTTGCGTCGTATGGAAGACGCTGACATTCGTAAGCTTATCAACCAAATGGGTAAGTTGCGTGTCGTTCCGGTTCACGTGACGAAGCGTGTATTGGAAGAGTTCTATGAAATGATTTCTGAAACTGAAGATTATATCTTCTCTGAAAGCATCTCGGCGAAAGATACTATCGTCGATGCTTTGGGTGAGGAACGTGCCCGTGGTATCCTGGGTGGTTTGAACATCACAACAGGTGGCTCGCGCTCCCTTGAATCCCTGGAAATGGTCGATGCGAAGTCATTGGCGACATTCTTGGTGAATGAACATCCGCAAACAGTTGCGGTGATCTTGGCTCATTTGGAGCCAGAGAAAAAAGGTGAGGTTCTAAAACGTCTTCCAGAAGCTCTTCAAGCCGAAGTGGTTCTGCGTATGGCGAATCTTGAGCACGTGGATCCAGAGTTGATCGCTGAGATCGACCGCGTATTGAAAAATCAATTGTCGAATACTGCGACAGTTGAGCAAGCCGCTCTTGGCGGTGTTCAGCCGGTGGCTGAAATGCTCAACGTTATGGATAAAAATACAGAGACTGCGATCATGTCTCGTTTGGAAGAAAAAGATCCTCTTCTTGCCGAAGAGATCCGCAAGCTTATGTTCGTGTTCGACGATATCATCAAAATCGACGACCGCGGTATTCAAGCACTTCTCAAAGAGGTACCAAACGAAAAACTTCTTTTGGCACTCAAAACTTCCAGCGAAGAGATTCGTACGAAGATCTTCAAAAACATTTCTGCCCGTGCGGCAGAGATGCTTCGCGAAGACCTCAGCAACATGGGACCTTCTCGTTTGTCCGACGTCGAATCGGCACAACAAGAGATCGTCAATGCGGCTCGTCGCCTAGAAGCAGAAGGAAAAATCTTAATCGCAAGAGGCGGTTCAGAAGATGCAATGGTCTAGTAAACAGGGCGTTGGCGCCCACACAAAAGCGGTACTTAGCAAAGAAGTGGCTGATAAAACAGTCCTTGAGTTTGTACCAATGCGCTTTGACCTCGGAACTCCTGAGCAAGCTATGAACTATCTTGCTCAGAAGAAGGCCGGTTCTGATTTCCGTATGAATGATGCGATCCGTGTGCAGACGGGGATCGATCAAGTCGAACAAGTCTCTGAAGAAGAAAAAATCGAAGCTGCGGCTTTGGATAAACTCAAAGAGATCCAAGAAGCGGCTTACCAAGAAGCTTACAATTTGGGTCTTGAAGAAGGCCGCAAAGAGGCCTTTGAAAAAGTATCTGCGGAAATTGCGGAGCGTATGCAAGGTTTGGATGAGCTTTTGTTGGGTGTGAAAGAGTTGAAGAGCGAAATGGCTTCTTTCAATGAATCGCACCTCATTAAGCTAGCGTTCCACATGGCAGGTCGCCTGGCAAAAGCCGAACTTGAAACGAACAATGAAGCGATGGTGCAGATCTTGAGAGATGCCGTAGGCCTTGCTCAAGATGAAGAAAACATCACGGTTCATGTTTCTCAAGATCAATTTGAATTCCTTGAGACTCTTAAAAAAGAAACGGGTCGCGATTTTGAATTCGCGAAAAAGATCCGTTTCGAACCAAGTGCTGATATCAAAGCCGGTGGTTGTATCGTGGAAACAAACTATGGCGAAGTCGATGCGCGCATTGAGCAGCGTATGGAACAACTATGGTCTGTTTTGTCTGAAAATATGCCTAAAGTAAAAGACAAGGTTGCTAGCTAATGAGTGATCTTCAAATCAATCTTGATAAGTACTCTGACGTGGTTAATTCCATCCACTTGACCCGCGATAGCGGGAAGGTGACAGAGGTGAACGGTATGCTTATCAAGGGATATCTGCCGGGCGCAAGTGTCGGCAGTATCGTGCAAATCATCCCCACGGGCTTGGATAAGTCTTTCTTAGCCGAAGTGGTGGGATTTAAAGATAAGCACGTTTTGATGATGGCCCTCAATGATATGAGAGGCGTCGCTTTAGGTTCTAAAATTATTCTTTCCCGTCAAATCGCTACAGTCAGAGCTGGTGACGAGCTATTGGGCCGCGTGGTCGATGGCTTGGGGCGCCCTTTGGATAGTAAAGGCGAAATTGAAAACTTCCGCGAAGTCGCTTTATATAGCGAAGTTCGCAATCCGATGGCCCGTCGCCCGATTCGTGAGCCTATTGACCTTGGTATCCGTTCTATTAACGGTGCATTAACCGCAGGTCTTGGTCAGCGTGTCGCTATTATGGCGGGTTCTGGTGTGGGTAAGTCCGTTCTTTTGGGGATGATGGCTCGTAACACCAATGCTGATGTGAATGTTATTGCGATGATCGGTGAACGTGGCCGTGAGGTTCGCGAGTTTATCGAGCATGATTTGGGACCAGAAGGTATGGCAAGATCGGTCGTCGTCTGCGTGACGAGTGACCAAAGCCCGCTTCTGCGTATGCGTGGCGCCTATGTGGCGACAGCGATGGCAGAGTATTTCTGCGCTCAAGGTAAGAATGTTCTTCTGATGATGGATTCGGTCACGCGTTTTGCCATGGCTCAACGTGAAATCGGTCTCAGCACTGGTGAACCACCATCTCAAAAAGGTTATACGCCCAGCGTATTTGCCACGTTGCCGAAGCTCCTTGAGCGCGCCGGCAACTTTGAAGGAGAAGGCAGCATCACTGGTTTCTACACCACTCTCGTAGAAGGTGATGACATGAATGATCCGATCGGGGACTCCGTGCGTTCCATCGTCGACGGCCATATTGTGCTCAGTCGTGCGTTGGCAGCTCGTGGTCACTTCCCAGCGATTGATATCATGCAAAGTGCCAGCCGTGTTATGAAAGCTGTTTCCTCGCCAGAACACGTGAAGCTTGCACAAAAGCTGCGTGAGACCTTGGCGGTTTACAAAGATGCAGAAGATTTGATTAACATCGGTGCTTATAAACCCGGCTCAAATCCGAAGATCGATAAGGCCGTGAAAGTCATTGATCAGGTTAACGACTTCCTCAAGCAGAGAGTCGAAGATCCGACGAACTTTACGTCCACTGTTCGCATGATGCAGCAGATTCTTATGAACGCTTAGGGCGGCGGTAGCCGCGCAGTGCCGGCGCGCTGGCGCAAAGGCTGAAGCAGCACAGGATGTGTGATGAAATTTAAATTCCCGCTACAGAAAGTTTTGGAGCATCGCAAGCTCAAGGAAAACCTTGCTCAAAAGGATTTCCAGGATGTGGTGGGTGTATTGAATGAACAGCAAGCGATCCTGGAAAAAATGAACCAGGATGTGGTAGAAGCTCAAGCCCGTGCGGCAAGCTTAGTTCAAATGGGTGGGGCTCAAGGTCCAGCTCTGTCCCAGATCCATGAATTCCTTAAAGGTCAAAAGATCCGTATTGCTTACCAAGTGCAAAGAGTTCAAGAAGTCGAAAAATTGGTCGAGGCCAAGAGAGAGATTTTGCGACAAGCCGCTCTAGACTATAAAATTATGGAGAAGATGCGGGAAAATAAGTTCGAGGAATATAAAGCCGGACGAATTGCCCAAGATCAAAAAGAAATGGATGAGCAGGCTATCCTGCGCTTTAAATCTGTGAAGGAATCTTGAGTCGATGAAAAGCGGATACGATCAGTTTTTTAAAAATGCTCGAAAAGTGGCCGATCAAAATGGTGGTTCCGTGAAGTTCAATAAGAATCCTTCATCGACACGTTTGCATCTTGATTTGGCTCAAGAAGATATCGAGCAACAAATCCGCCGTCGTATGAAAGTCACTCCTGCAAAGAGAAAGAAAAAGAAAGCCGCAGTTCCTTGGAAGCTTGTGGGCATTTCTCTTATGGGTTTAATGATTGCTATTTGGGGTTTCGAAAATCACGAAGAAGTTGAACGAATCGTGAAGCGCATCGAATTCACAATGACGGGTGAGGCTATCGCAGAGACAGCTCCTGCAAAAGCCAAACCTGCAGAAGCGAAAGCTGCGACTGCAGAAGCAGAAGCGACGCCAGAAGCAAAACCCGCTCCGATGACAACTGATGAGTTGGACCATCTGACAAAATTGAATGACAGAAAAAAAGAACTAGATGCGCGTGAAGAGGAGCTCAATCGTCAAGAGACAGAGTTGCAAGCGCAAAAAGTGGAGCTCGATAAGCGTTTAAAAGAACTCGAAGAGATGCGTGGTAAGATTTCCAGCATGCTCGAAGAACGCGTCAAGGCTGACGACCAGAAAGTCGATACTTTGGTACAGATGTACTCCAATATGAAACCACCACAAGCGGCTAAAGTCTTTGAGACGATGGACGAGGATTTGGTAGTTGAAATACTTGGTCGTATGAAAAAGAAAAATGCTGCTGATATTATGAATTTATTAAAACCAGAAAAAGCTCAGATCATTTCTGAGAAGTACGCTGGTTATAAGCGTTCGCCTGCAAGCGCACGCTAATACATAGAAACTTAAACCACGGTGGGCGAAGCCCCGCCGTAGCCTCGGCGGAGGCGGGAGGAAAGTTTTGTTAAATATAGTCGGCCCCCCTATGGTGGGTGCGACCGAGTTGAAGTCTCAAGCTGCAGACAAAGCAATTGAAAAAGACTTCAAGGGTTCTGGTTCCGGTACTTCATTCGGAAAGGCGTTGCAAGACAAGATCAGTCTGAACAACCCTAAAGAAACGAAGGAACAACCGAAGCAGGAAGCAAGAGCGAAGGACGAGAAAGCTCAAGCTCCCGAGCAAAAAACAGAACGCAAGGTTGACACAGCCCCAGGGAAAGAGAAGAAGGCGGCGACTCGACAGAAGGCAATCAAAGAATTCATGGACTCATTCGAGAGTGAATTTGATATCCCTCCCACACGACTTGTGGAAGCGATGGCCGAGCTGGACGACAGCCAACTTAAAGAATCCCCAGAAGCCACAGCAAGTGCTGTGATTGATCAATTGGACTTAGACGATGCTGACGCTGAGAAAGCACAAGCAATGTACGCGTCCCTATTGACTCAGTTGCAACAAATGCCGCAAACGCCTAAAGCTGCGCCAGAAATGGGTGCGGGCATAGGTATGTCTGCTCAAAATATTCAGGCGCGTGTAGCTGCTGCTCAAGAGAAACAAACAACGATGGGTAACGCCATTCAGAACCTCAATCAGAAGTTTTGGATGAGGCAAGAAGCTCCTGCAGCTTCCCCAGCAATGCCGACTCTTGATGGCAATCTAGCTCAACGTTTGATGATGGACGATTCCATGATGAATCCAGCTGCAGCCAATGCGATGGAAAACCCAATGGAAATGCCATCGGCAGATATGGCGCAAGCTGAAATTCCGCAAGGCTCTACAGCTAAACTTCCTGAATTGCCTCCGCATCTGAAAGGTCAGATGAATGAGACAATGTCACCGGCATTGCTCGCGGCATTGGCCGCGAAGCAAGCAGCAGCTGCACAAGCGGCTGCAGGTGGCGCTAAGGAAGCTGCCGCTGAAGAATCTCCTGAACTTGCTGACGAATTCATGCAAGCGTTGGAAGCTCCTCGTACAGAGAATCCTCAACAATTGGACATGATGGGTAAGCCCGTACAGGCCAAAGCGGAAGCTCAAGAATTTTTCCAACAAAATGACCAAGGCCAATCTTTGATGCAAGACTCTAACGAGTTCATGAAGCAAGGTATGGCACAAAGTAAAGATGCGGCGAAAACGAAGTTGACGACTAAGTCAGCAGAGTTCAAGTCGGCATTGAGTGGTTTGGAAGGCATTCATGGCGCACCTATCAAAGGTGAAAGCTTGAAGTTTGATGCAATGGCTCCAATGGCGCCGGCAGCACCGACAGGGCCAACCAATCCTGCGGATAATGAAGCAGCCGTTAAGCAAGTCATGAATCAGGCCCAATACCTGATCAAGAAAGGCGGCGGTGAGGTTAAAGTTCAAATGACTCCAGAAGGCATGGGAACAATTCACCTCAAAGTGATGCTTCAGGATGGCAAAGTGAATCTTCAAATGTCAGCGGATACTCAAGAGGCGAAGAAGACAATTGAGTCTAGTCTAGTTGATTTGAAGAACAGTCTTGCTGCTCACAAACTCTCCGTGGAAAATGTTAAAGTAGATGTTGTGAATGCAGCATCTGATACGGCTGCGCAAAACCAGGCGAATAACAACAGCAACCAAGGTCAACGTGAGGCTCGTCAGTTCTGGAATCAGTTCAACGAGAACTTCGGTAACCAAGGTCGTCGTGAGTCTTTCACTGATTTCCAATCAGTAAAAGGTTCGTACGGTCGTCGCAGAGATCCTTTGCAACCGGTTGATACAGCTAGCGTGAAATCAAACGCTCGCGCAGTCGAAGGCAAAGGCCGCGGATTGAACTTGGTAGCGTAACCGCTACGCGGGCAGTGCCGAAGCGCCGGAGGCGCGTAGGCTGAAGCAGTTTTTACTTTTTAGAAGGAGTCTTAAATGACAATGGTCAACGCTAAATTGGGAGTGAATGCATTCGGTGCTACGTCTACGAAGCCCGAAAGTACCACTGGCACAGTGAATACTATGAGCACCCAAGATAAAGCAAAGGTCGGCGAAGAGGATCTTGGCGCGGTTGCCAATAAACTTGCTGATCCCAATTGGACAGACCCTACAAAAAAAGTTCGCACAACAGGCAATCCAAATTTGGATAAAGATGCTTTCTTCAAATTGATGCTTGCACAAATGAAGAATCAAGATCCAACGAATCCGATGAAGTCACATGAGATGGCGGCTCAATTGGCGAACTTCTCGTCACTCGAGCAAATGCAGAACATGAACAAAACACTTGAAGAGTTGAAGAACGCCCAAAAGCCTTCTGAAAATTTCCAAGCGTTGAACTTGATCGGTAAAGCCGTTGCGGGTGATTCCTCTAAAGTGGTGCGTGGTCCGAGTGATACGGGACATGATTTCCGTTTCTCTCTTCCGATGGCCGGCGCAGAAGTGACTGTGAAAGTGCGCGATGCTGACGGTGCAGTAGTGCGTGAATACAACTTGAAAGGTTTGAAACAAGGCGAGAACAAACTCACTTGGAATGGTGAAGACGGCAAGGGTATGAAAGCATTGCCAGGCGAATATCAATTTATCGCTGAAGCAAAAACTGCAGACGGTAAAAAGATGGGAATTAAAACTGACTTCGACGGAGTGATCACTGGGGTGAGCTACTCTTCAGAGGGGCCGGTTTTGAATGTAGGAAATCAGGCGATTCGTTTCCGTGACGTGAAAAAAATCACAGACCCTCGTCTTATGAGAAACGACCAGAATGTAAATGATGTTACTAACCTAGACTTGAAAAAGGATGATGCTCCAGGACAAACTAAAAAAGAGGCGAGTGCTGAACCACAAAGTTCTACCACTGCATCTGCTCCTGCAGCAAAATCTAGAATCATGGACACAGTGGGTTTATCCCGCGACATGATTGAAAAGATCGCGAAGGAGACGATGAAGTAAAATGGTAGACTTAAAGAAGATACAGACATTCGATCAACTCATCCCGACACAACCGGGTGGTAAGGTTAACAAACCTGACCTCGGCGCTGGAACGGGACCCTCCTTCAAGGAGACGCTAGATCAAGTTGGCGGCATGAAGCCCGCGAATCTTGGACAAGTGAATCCTCAAGGCTTGGTGAAGCCTGCAGATGGAGTAAAGTTCTCGAATCACGCGATTGAGCGAATGAAAACCAGAGGGATTAGTTATAGCCCCGAGGATATCACGAAGCTGCAAGACGCGATTACGAGAGCAGCGGCGAAAGGTTCAAAGGATTCATTAGTGTTAATGAATGACTCTGCGCTGATCGTCAGTGTAAAGAACAACACTGTTGTGACAGTGATGGACAAGAACGCATTGAAAGAAAATGTGTTCACGAACATCGACTCAACTGTGGTTCTGTAGCACGAAATCCTCCTTCGCTCATGAATGAGCTACGGCGGGATAAATTGTGAAGCTGTCCTGAAGTGACAGATAGCAATCGATACACAATTTAATATTAAGGGCTGGTCCTCGTAGAGGAGGCCCTCCAAAACGGTGGTTCTCGACTAGAACTGCCAACGACATGGAGGTCACATGGGTATTCTTTCTTCATTGTACACGGGTGTGTCTGGTATGACTGCTCAGGGCGAAGCCCTTGGCGTTATCGGTGACAATATCGCCAACGCAAACACTGTTGGTTTCAAAGCAAGCCGTGCAGAATTCCAAGATATTATCTCTAAAAGCTTAAAAGGTGTCCTCGGTGGTAACCAAATCGGTCGTGGTGTTAAGATCGGTGCCGTTAATCCAATTCTTACTCAAGGTAACGTTGATGCTACTGAGAAAGTAACGGACCTAGCGATCTCTGGTGATGGTTATTTCAAAGTTAAAGGTTCTGATGGCGAGTCTTACACTCGTGATGGTTCTTTCCACTTTGACCGTGAAGGCTACCTAGTAACAAACGACAATCAAAAAGTTCAAGGTTTCGGTACCGACGATAAAGGTAACATCCTGAACAAAATGACAGACATCAAATTCCCGCGCGCTTTGATCCCAGCGAAAGCTTCTAAAGAGATCAAAATGGATCTGAACTTGGATTCACGCATGGAAGCGACTAAAAAATTCGATATCAAAGATCCATATTCCACTTCTCACTACTCTACGGGTGTTGAGATGTACGATTCTCAAGGTAATAAGCACTTGTTGAGCTTGTTCTTCAATAAGACCGCTGACAGACAATGGGAATACAAAGGCCTTGTTGACGGTAAAGAAGTTACTGGCGGCGAAGAAGGTAAATTGTCTGAAGTGTGCTCTGGTAAACTTGAGTTCACAGTTGACGGTAAGCTTGATAGCCAACAAATGACGGCTTCCAACTTCAACTTCAAAGGTGGCGCTCTTCAAAACCAAGAAATCAAATTGAACTTCGGTGACGCTATCAAAGACGGTGGTAAAGGTATCGACGGTACTAAACAGTACGGTAAAAACTCAGACCTTATCTCTTGGCACCAAGACGGCGCAGCTGCGGGTACGATCAACAGCTTGTCGTTCAATGACGAAGGTATCTTGACTGCAGTTTACTCTAACGGTCAGGCACAAGATTTGGCGCAAATCGCTCTTGCGAAGTTCGAAAATCCAGAAGCTCTTTTCAAAGTTGGTAACAACCGTTTGAAAGAATCTAGAGATTCAGGAACAGCGTCAGTGGGTGGTCCGGGCGCAGCTGGTCGTGGTAAATTGTTCGCGAAATCTCTTGAAAGATCTACAGTGGATCTTGCAACTGAGTTCGTAAACATGATCCAAAATCAACGTGGTTTCCAAGCCAATGCGAAGACAATCACGACGACGGATGAGCTTTTAAACGAAGTTATCCAATTGAAACGTTAATCCTAAGCCTACTTAAATGATCCATGTCGACAGGCTCGCTGACCCCGGGCCTGTTTTTATTTGTTTGACAATCGCCAAAACTATGAGTTCTGTTTAATCTCGGCAATACTTTCTCCTCTGAATCTCTGGGCCCTATTAAATGTCTGTAATAATGGGCCTTTTCGCAATGAACATTAAAAATCGACCTTTTGTTTAGAAACAAACCTGATATACACTGGGCCCAGATTTAACAATTCAGTAACAAAGGTGACTCTCAATGAGATGCTTAGTAGTAGAAGACGATAACGAGATCGCAACGATCGTTAAACAAGGCCTTGGGGAACTTGAGGGCGAGGTTGAAGTTGAGTCCAACGGACGCCGTGCCTTCGAAAGAGCAGTTACAAACCATTACGACATCATCGTATTGGATCTTATGCTTCCTGAAATGGACGGTTATACATTCGCAAAATCATTGCGCGAAAAAGAGATCAACACTCCGATCCTTATCTTGAGCGCCCTCCGCGAACTTGATGATCGATTGAAAGGTTTGAGCATGGGTGGTGATGACTACCTTACAAAACCATTCGCCATGGCTGAACTTCAAATCCGCGTAAAAAATCTTTTGAAACGCGCTCAGAAAGCTTCTGAAGTTACTCAGTTAGTTTTCCAAGATTTGAAATTGAATCGTTTGAACCGTGACGTTGTTCGCGCCGGTCGCAAACTAGATCTTCAAGAGCGTGAATTCGTTCTTTTGGATCTATTCATGAGCAATCCAAATAAAATTATCGGCAAACAAACTATCCTGAAGGAAGTTTGGAATTATGATTTCGATCCTCAAACGAATGTGGT
>JAGIAF010000056.1:0-7630 GCA_017745015.1 Bdellovibrio sp.
GGTCCATAATGAAGGGACTATTATTTGTCCTTCTCACTCTACCTACATGGAGCTTTGCCGTTTCTCGCGTTGGCGGAGGCAAAGTTCGAAGTCTCAATTCAGGATTTGAACTCAACGTGCAAAGTCCCTTTATGGTGGCTACGTTAGAAAAAGAATCGGTTCGCTGCCTTGGGCCTGATGCGATCACCGTCAACAACGGCACATTGATCTCGTTGAATCAGTATTTTGAAATCACAGAGTTCAATAATGAATTTGAGAATGTGAATTCGTTAGATAAAGAGCAACTCATTCACCGTTTCCAAGACAGTGGATGGTCAGAGCAGAGCTCTTCGATGTCCTGTGCATTGTCCATGCGCTATGAACAAGATGGCGCCGTGGCCTACTTCATAACCTGGGGCAAAGGCAAAGGTCTTGCGATCAAAGGGACCGACACAAGCGACACGGTCAAGATGATCGAGAATGCGCTGAAGACACTTCAAGTACCGACGGGCTGCGAATGGAGATAGTCTTGGAGTCCACACAAATAATCAAACCAAACATCAAATATCCAGAGATCGCGCGATACACTTGTTATCGCGCTTTTTTGCGTGATTTCTTTGAGTATAAAAAATCTTTGCGTGCGGGATTCTCTTATCGTCAGTTCGCAGGACTGGTTGGGCTTAAAAGTCCCAACTATCTGCAGTTGGTGATTCAAGAAAAACGCAACCTTACAGAGACCACGGGTCGGCGTCTCGCTGAAGCATTGAAACTTTCTGTAAAAGAAGTGAACTACTTTGAAGCTTTGATTCGCCTGCAGAATGCAGTGACTGACGACGACAAGATTAAGGCGCATAAAAATGTGCATGGTTGTCTAAAAAAGCTTCTTGCTCAATTTGTAACCGAAGAAGCCTATGAAATTTTAGGCAAATGGTACTACCTCTTGATTCGCGAGATGGTGCAGCTTTCTGACTTTGAACCAAGCGGAGAATACATCTCTTCACGTTTGCAGAGCATAGTTTCAACAGATGAGGCAGAACGCGCTCTGAAGTTTTTAATCACCAGTGGTTATATAAAATTGGAAGCTGGAAAGTATATTCAAAGCGAACCAGTATTAGATACGGGCGTTGACATCTTCAATCATGATTTCATGCAGGAATATCACGCCCAGGTTTTAAAATCCTGGGCAGCGAATATTGAAAAACTTGGCTATAAGAATCAGGAGCTGGGTCTTTTGAATATTCCGGTTCCAAAAAGTAAACTGCCTGAGCTGCAAGAAAAGATCCGTCAGTTTCAAGATGAAATCATGGGATGGGCGCAGAATCAAAAAGACTGCGACGATCTGGTTCAACTAGGAACCTACTTAATGCACTTTCAAAAGCAGAGTTAAGACCTCCGACTAACGCTGGTAGTTGCCACGTCGGTTGCTACTAGCGTCGCAAAAAAAAGCAGGCACCTTTTGGTTATGACGGTCTCTTTTTGTCTCGCAAAATAAGAGCGAGTAGTTTTTTCAATACATCTGCCGAATAATATCTTGATCATTTCATGTCTGTTTTTCTGAGTAAGCCTTCTGTATAACGGCGCCATCAACAAAAACAAATGGAGATCGATATGATCAAATTCGCCGTTATTATTTCTGCTGTTCTAATGTCTGTTGTAGCCAACGCTAAGTCTGTAAAATGTGAAGCTGCTGTAAATGAAGAGCTTCAATACCGTTCTGAAGCTGAAGGCTTTGACGTTGAGGGCATCTCTGCTGTGTCAAAAAAAGAAGCGCAAGCCCTGCTTAAGAGCGCACGTAAAGACCAATCCACAGAGCAAGAAAGAGCTCTAGCGATTGAGTTCTCTAACCAAGCTAATAAAGAATTCTACGTTGTACAGTGGAACGCTCAAAGCAACTTCGGCACGACAGTAACAGTTGTTGATACAATCAACTGCGAAATCAAAGCCGAAATCATCCACGACTCCCAAGAATAGCCCAGAACCAAGGTTGGTCAAAAGCTGCAAGATGCAAGGCGGAGGACATTCGCTGCCACGTAGGCGTACTCCAAGTACGCCGAAGAGCAAGTGAATGCCCGACAACGCAGTCAGATGGTAGGTTTTCACCAGCCGTCTAGTAATCTACGGCGACGCCAGCAGAGATGATGTTTGACGAGAAGTCGATATCGTCGCTGAAAGATTTTAAGTAGCGATAGTCAAGAATGACCCAAAGATTTGCGATGCCGTATTCGTTTCTCAAAGTGAATGCGGTGTCGTGGCTCATGGCTCCGACATTCAGGAGCAAACCGCCGCCGCCGTAGGCTGCTGGTGTTCCTACAGCATTTGTCGAATTGCCATCATCACGATACTCAACCATTCCAATGTACGATCCACCGCCCACAACATAAGGTGCGACGATTTGGCGATCCGCGAATTGGAAGCGGTAAGAAAGACCTGCATTCAATGGGATGGCAGCAATCGTGTATTGCTCTGGAGCTACATCACCCGCCTGAGGAGCCCCCCCGTTTGGTGCAGATTTAGTGAAACGACCACTTCCAGATGCCGTCATCAATCCCAATCCGAGCTGAATAGCAAAGTTACGGTGGTTTTCAAAAGGCTTCCACTCGTAATCAAAACTCAAGTAAGGAACTGTGGGGCCGTCGTACATCATTTCAAAATTAGTCACGCCGTCAGATGATGTGATAATGGGAGCATCCATCGCACCGATACGAACGTTGCCCGAAGTCGTGTAACCTTTTGGTTCTGTCGTACGGTAAACGTAAGTTCCGTCTTTTTCGATACGCAAAAGACCTTGGGCTGCTTGCGGATGGCGAATGTACTCGACTCCCCCGCGCGCCGTTTTACGAACCACTTCACTAGGTTCATGAATATCAGCGGCCTTCACCTCAACAGGAGCTTCCTCAACGGGAATATCCATTGGTGGAGGTGCTGGAATTTCTGCCTGTTGCTCGTCTGGCAAAATCAGATCTTCTTCAGGAATGGCTTTTTCAGCTTGTTGCTTATTCAAGTCGACCGTGTTGTTTTCAACAGGTGCTTGCGGAGCGGGTGCCGGAGTCGCGGCTGGCGGCTTTGCACTTTGTTTGATTTCATCTTCGATCTTAAGAACGTCGTCCAACTCTTGATCGACTGGATCTTTTGCCGAGGAATCAAATTCGCTCTCTTGAACAAATGGAGGCTCTTGCGGTGCAGATTCTTGAGCGTAGGCGCGATGAAACATCATCACGGCAAGCAAAGTAACCAGAGTTATCCACAAAGATTTCATAGCTCGCCTCTCACTTTACGACCCAGAACTAAGCGGCGGTAAAGTTCAATCATAGAAAGAACTGACAAAGATAGAATGATCAAAGTTGTCCAGAATCCAAATAAAACGCTCATGCGAGCAAAAAATAGAAGCGGCCACAAAGCGCCGCGAACAAATGTTTTCGCCGTTTCGCTTTGAGAGATCATCGCCGCATATTTAGGACTGTAGTGATAATAAGCTTTTACAAACTTTTTACCCCAACTGAATGGTAACAAGTATTGATTGCGGAACTCACGGAAGCTTTGAACTTCCGGTGCCATATCGCTGCCGAAAGCTGCTGTGGCGATGAAGCAGTGTTTGTCATCCAGAAGTCCTGCTACCGGCTCTGGCGTAGCACATAGAGTTGCAAATTGTTCCGGTGTTGTGAAGGTGCTTACTGGAGTATAAAGAGAAATAATACCAGTGACATCTCGATTTGCCATGACCATGCAATAGGTGACGTCATTGGTAAGATCACTGATGACTTGATCAAGAACCGGTGGACTGACCAACGTGCTAAAGTTCATTTGGAATGACGGCGAGGTATTCGAGATTCTTTTGATGGTGTCTTCGTCTGATTCGGCACCTTGCTTTTCTTCATAGAAGAAAGACAACCCATTAAAATTGATAGAATTCGGGCCCGCTGGCCAGCCTTTTGAAATCGTCAAATCAGGAACGACTTTACTATCACCCGGCTTAGCAATAAAATTACAAAAGCCACCATTGGGATCGGTAGAAGATTGATTTGGACAATCCGAGTAGGAAGAATTGGCTGAGGTATCTACATACTGAGTAGTAACTTTGATGGTAAAAGGAGCCCCACCCGTCGTACCCGTGGTCACAATCATATCGGCATTATTGATCGCTTGAGAGCAATCGGAAGACCCAGTAGCCGCGTTACAAATCGCCGACCACGTTGTCGTGAAGGTAACAGTACCTCCCGCGGATGCCGCAGTAGAGTTCCCATTTACAGAGTTATCATCAAACTTTACTTTGAGATCGCCCGCATTAAGAGCTGTATCCGTAGTTAAAACAATTGCTACCTGTAGATTCGGATACGCGTTGTTCTGATTACAAGCGACGAACGGGAGTGTCCCTCCGTCAGCAATACTCAAGGCATTGCAGCTGTTACAAGTATGAATGTTATCAGCTTCGTTCGCCGCACACTCTCCTGCAAAACCACCATACATGATCGGCTTCGTAACCGTCGTCGTATCGAGACTCGAAGCTCCAGTGATTCCATAATAAGTTAGTGTTGCAGATGCCACCCCCGGTGCCATCAGAAACAAACTTGCTAGTAACGAGGAAAACTTCGATAGACGCATACTTCTATCGAACCACCGGACGGGCCATTAGTCAAAAAAACTAGCCCGACCCGACCTTGGTTGAGACTATTTAAACACTATGGAAGATTTGTTCAGCGATTTGGATACCGTTAAGGGCTGCCCCTTTGCGGATATTGTCAGAAACGACCCACATCAACCACATCTTAGGGTCTTCAGGATCCCTATGAATACGGCCAACGTACACAGGATCTTTTCCGGAAACATCGCGAGCTAAAGGATACTCACTCTTTTTAGGATCGTCTTGAACGATGATGCCCTCAAAGTCTGCCAATGCTTTCGTAATCTGTTCACGTGTCACTTCTTTTTTAAGTGTGACCCAAACAGACTCACTGTGGGCATTCAAAGCTGGAATACGCACTGCGAACGCAGATACTTTCAGCTGGGGTTGATTCAAAATCTTGCGGGTTTCTTTCATGATTTTGACTTCTTCGCTGCTGTAGCCTTGATCATTGAAAGAACCAATTTGCGGAATGCAATTGAACAAAATCTGATGCGGGAACGTTTTCGGCTCGTGCTTATCTTTTGAAGCTTGAGTCGTTTGTTCCATCAACTCATCATGGCCACCTTGACCAGCACCACTCACTGCTTGGTATGTGCTAACACGCACTTCTTCCAAGCCGAATTGTTCCAATAGCGGCTTCAACGCCACCACCAACTGAATCGTTGAACAGTTGGGATTGGCGATAACTTGCGGTTTTGAATCTTTATTAACAAGATAGCCGTTCACTTCCGGAACAACTAGCGCTGTGGCGGGATCCATGCGAAAGGCTGCGGAATTATCCACGGCAAAAGCACCTGCTTGAACAGCTTTAGGAGCCCACTCTAACGAAATGTCATCGCCAGAAGAAAAGAACACAAGATCAAGACCGTCAAAGCAACCGTCTTTCAATACTTGGCACGCCCAAGCTTGACCTTGAAGTTCAATTTTTTTACCGAGGGAATTTTCAGAGGCGAAAGGGCGCAGCTCCTCAATAGGGAACTCGCGCTCTTCAAGAAGTTTCATGAATGTTTGGCCGACCATGCCGGTCGCGCCAACAACACCGACTTTAAGTTTTCTTTTCATCTTTCTTGCTCTCTTCTTCTTCTTCTTCTTCGAAGACAAGGTCACTTTCATGAACCTGCGCTGGAGCATAGACAGATGGCTTGATCTTACGAACGTTTTTACCCAGTTTTAAGACGCCAAACACTGCACCAAGAGCGGCATAGCTCATGAACAATACAAAGAGCATCACTTCTGGACGAAGAGCAACGACTACCAAGACACCGACACCCAGGATGAGGTAACGGAATGGCAAGCGCTCTTTCAAATCCAAATCTTTAAAGCTGCGGAAACGGAAGTTGCTGACCATCACAAGCGCCAACAAAATCGTCATCACAAGCAAACCGTAGTTGCCCATCGGTTCAAGTTCCAAATCCTGGAACGCAAGAACAGAGGATGCCACGATACCTGCAGCCATTGGAATAGGAAGACCTTGGAAATAATTTTTCTCAACGACGTTCGCTTGAACGTTGAAACGTGCCAAACGAAGGGCACCGCAAGCTACGAACAAGAAGCAAGCAACCCAGCCCAAACGACCGAATGGTTGAAGTGCCCACAAGAACAACAAAACACCTGGTGCCATACCGAAGCTGACAAGGTCACAAAGTGAATCGTATTCTGCGCCGAACTTACTAGTTGAACGAGTCAAACGAGCCAAGCGGCCATCGAGTTGGTCAAATACCGCAGCTACGACAATCGCGTAGGCAGCCCAAAGGTAGTTTCCTTTGATTGATTGAATAACCGCAAAGAAACCTGAGAAAAGGTTCCCTGTCGTCATCAAGTTTGGAAGGATGTAGATGTACATGTGCAAGCGCTGTGCGCGTGCTTCTTCAGTATCTAAATTCGGATGTGCGATATGTTCATTTGCCATGCATCGGTTTTATCCGACATTGGCGAAAAATCCAAAGAAATAAAATAGGATAGAAAGACCCACAGCACTCATTAATGGCAACGTAAGGTTGTCATCTAACTTGCCTACTGGAATCAACTCAGCAAAAGCTCCCACAAGGCCCGCCAACAAACTGACAACAATCACGCGATCCGTTAGATAGTTGTGATATAGCAAGTAAGCTAGAGTCAAAGCTGCACAAACAAAGAATGCCGCCATGAAACCTTGAATGGACTTGTGACCAAAAATTTTGTCTTTACCGTACAAGATACCGAAGTAGCTTGCGATAGGATCTGCGAAAGCCAAGAACAACAAAGTAAGCGCCACGACTTCGCGTGGAAACAGAATATCTACGATCAAAACACCAGAAAGAAGGAATGTCGTCCCTGCAAGCTTCTTAACTTCACTTTGGCGCATAATCGGTTTGAATGCGTGAACAGCGAAATCATTTAAACGAGGGGATCTTTGGCGCGCGAAATCAAAAGGAACAAAAAGGAACCAAGCCACCGCAAGAACCGTCATGGAAACAGCTGGCGGAAGGTAAACGTACATTAGGAACATAAAGAACACACCCGACATATGCCAGATTTTTCGAGCATAATGAATGTCCGAGCGTTTCTTTAAATCAACCAACTGTAGCAGTCCTTCTGTAATCATTCGGGCTAAACTTAAAGGCTCAGGGGGCTAAGATCAATTTAATTGATACTACTCTAGCCACCTGCATCAACTAGATGATTTATCTTAGTTATTGAAAATCAGGTAGCGCTAAAAATGTGTAAAATTCCATAATTAGGCCAATTACTCCAGAAAGAATCCACACGACTCCACAACCTATAATCACCGTGCGCACAGAGCTGATATGGATCAGCCAGGGCGAAATCAGCATAAAAAACAAAGTCCCCGCCGATTCCACTGCCATACGCAAACGAAAGACTTTTGTGAGTTCAGACACGGCAAACTTCTTTTGCACCATATCGATAAAGGCCAGATCATTCATGGGACCGGAGAAACCACCCGCCGCCGCCGCAAGCATGATAAGCAAAGCTGTCGGGGCCAAACCAATCAGGATAAATCCCAACCCCAACCACACATAACCCGAGAAC
>JAGIAF010000056.1:7640-14289 GCA_017745015.1 Bdellovibrio sp.
GAACAACATAAACCACAGACGTTTGCGCGGACGACTTCCGAAAAATAAAGCTCCGGCAAAATTTCCGACTCCATAGGAAGCCATTACTAAGCCAAACATTCGCGCGTCACCATTAGTGACTTGATGAACCAGCAAAGCAAAGCCAATCATCAATGCCAAATTCCAAGTACCTGCGGTGAGTGCTTTTGAAATGAAGACATAAGTCATTCCTGGTTTGGAACGAATCAAAGCAAAGCCCGAATGCAGAGCCTCCGAAAAACTCACAGAAGGCACATTCTCTTTGGGAGTCTCCGGCACATGGTCTTTCAAAGTGCGAACTGACATCGCTGACACCAAGAATGTCAGAGCATCGATCGTAAAGAAGTGGATCATCGGAATAAATGCCGAAAGAAGTCCCACAATCGCAGGGCCAATCATTCGTGCCATGCGAATTGTCGTGCTCATCAAACCGTTCGTGGACTGCATAGTCTCCGCATCTTTTGCGAGCAGCGGAATGGTCGCTTGTGTTGCGGGATCAAAGAAGGCACTGAGCGCCGACAGCGAAAGGGCCATCGACCACAACATCCACATCGGAACTTGCATGAAAAAGGAAGCAACAACAGGAATCACTACGATGGCGGCACGAATAAGATCTACGCCGATCATGGTGCGCAGCGGATGCCAGCGATCCGCCCATTTTCCACCGATAAAACTTAAGAGCATCAATGAGGCTGTCTGCCCCGCCGCGAGATAACCTGTGTTTGCCCCCATCAATCCGACTGCAAACCAAGTTAACCCGACTCGATAGATTTCATCTCCAATAGAAGAAAAGGCCTGGCCAAACCAAAGACGTTTTAATTGAGGCTGCTGCAGAGCCTTGAGCATAAATTCTCTCTATCGGGCGATATAGTAAACGCCGTCCTCCGGTGCGGGACAAACTCCTTGAAAGAGTCTGCTGTGCGAAGGAACCAAGTACACTCGGTACCAATTGTAGCCGTCACTATTTACGACTTTATTCGCACGCGGATCAATATAGACAATATCACCGGGATTGAATTGCCCGCAAGCTTTGGCCGAAGTAGTCGGTTGAATACGAATGTTGCGCTTATCTGTCACCGTGAAGCGACCATAGCTTTTATCGACGTCTGTCGGGAGTGAATTCACCCAGACCGAAACAATCTTATTCAGACGCTCACCTTCCGCTGTGCCGTAAAACTGCTGCTTATCAGCAGGTGGCATTGGCGTGTACCCTTCAAGGCGCGCGATAGAGCCGTAAAGTTTGCTGCGCTCAAGATCCTTCGGAACAATCCACTCATTTTTCACCAGGAAATCTAAGTTACTGAAACGATCCGTAGCAATGTCTTGGGCTTGAAGATTGCCATGACAACCCATGCAATTCTTTTGAATCACTTCGCTTTGAACTTGGCGATAAGCCTTATCTAGGTCGGGACTATCTTTGATCGCCGATCTCCAGGCTAATAATTGTACTTGAGGATCTGGAGCGTTCGCTGCATTTTTCTCGCAAGCATCTCGATAGTTGGCAATTTGAGTTCGTGCCAGTCTTACGATGGTGCGATTTTCGCGATCTTCAACGATCCACAAAGAACCATCACTTGCTTCAGTGAATGCTACTGGTGCTCCTTTAGGCCGAACACCTTTTACTTCGTTCCACTTCGAAATGATTTCAAGATATGGCGATTGGCGATCCATGCCACCGCGTGGAGAGAAAGTTTTAGCAACAGGACAACCCACTCCGTTATTAAAATTAAACGTGGTCGTCTTGTCTGCAGGCTTCGTAATTGGAAGGCCTTTTTCATCTACAGTGTAGGCCACTAGACGATGACCCGTTGGCTGATACCCATGCCAAGTCACAAGAAGCTTTCCACCAAAAAGATCCGCGAACATATTTCCGCGATAATAATCCATGTGCAATGGAGCCACATGCGGAGGCATCAAGATCCAAGGAGCTTGATACTCACCCGGATAATTCGGAGAAGTTTGCGCGCAATTCACCGGCTTTCTGAAACGCTCGTGAATCGGAAGCATTTTATTTTCTGGAAATTCCCACTCTGGAGACGTGGCGTGGAAATCATAACAGTACGGCCAGCCATAATGATAACCGCGACCTTTTTCCAAATCGATCACGTTCATTTCTTCATAGGGTTCTTCAAGCTCTGGGAAATCGCGACTGTTCTCGCCTTGAACCAAGTAGCCCGCTTGTGAAATCGCCATGGCCATAGAATTTCTTAAACCCGATGCCGCCACTTCGAACATCTTAATCCCGCCGGCAGGAATGTTCGCTAGTATTTGCGCAGGAACTCTGTAGATCGCACCGTTGCCTTGCGTTTGATCTTCCGGACATGACTTATAAACACCCGTTCCTTCCACGATACAATGATCACTTGGAGAGCCCGAGTTGATGTAGAGGTCACCGTTACGCGGATCAAAAACAAACTGCGAAAGCGGATGCATGTAACCCTCTTTGCGAGGGATATTTCCGATCACAAGCTTCCAATCTGTGACTTGTCCGTTTACAAAGTGGAACTTAGAAATCTGAACGCGTTCGCCGATATAGAAATATCCATCTGGGCCTAAGCGTAAACCGTGGGGGTTTTCCAAGCCTGCTTTAAGCAACTTCAATTCATAGTTGCCGCCGCTGCCAGGATTTAACAGAAACAATCGTCCATTTTTTGGAGCCCAACCACCCATATCAACAACTAAGAATGACTTCGATCCTGGAATTTGAACAATCGTGCGGGGCTTGATGAAACCTTTTTGTGTTGCCGGATCTAAAGCGCGATCTCTTGGCAAGACCATGCCCAAGCAAGTGCCTGGCATTGTTTCAACTTGCAAGCGTGGGTAGCCATCGCAAGAACGATCTTGCGGATCATATAGATAACCACTTTTATCAAGAATCATTTTACTTGAAGCTGCTTGCCGCGCTTGAGGAATTGCTGAATTATTGACGGATGTGCATTGAACCAAACAGAGTGCGAGAGCTAGAAGCAGAATACGCATAAATCCCCTTAAAGAACGACGTCCCTTAATAATATTGTGCGGGATTTATGGAAGGGCTGACAACTGATTAGATTTTAGGTGCCGTCACACGGATAATTTCTTCAACTGTTTTGCCAGCTGAGCGATAACGAACTGCGATCTCGTTATCTCCATGTTTCAATTGAATCAGGTCTGTTTGATATTTGTCAGAACCTCGATCAAAGACTGAAGCTGTGTAACCATTGCTCTTATTGACGATTTCAATTTCGGAAACACTAAAGCCACGAACGCAGCTTTTACCGCGGAATTGAACATAACCGGCTTTGATATCAAGCTTAGTCGCCGACTTCTTCGTGCAATCCAAGTCGAAATCCGCTGACTGATGCAACGAAGTTTCGACCTTTCCAGGAACTACTTCAGACGAAGGAATGCTGGCAGGTTGACGACTTGAAACTGACACGGAAGCCTTAGACGCCACTGCTGGAACTACAACGGAAGCGACCTGATCTGGCTCCGTCAAGCTTGCGAATGTGCGCGCACCCAACAAAACAACAAGAACAAATGTCACAGCAATAAAATGAATCTCTGAAGGCTTCTTTAACATGATACTTCTAAATCGGAGTTCCCGAGCCAGACTTTAGCTGTGTCAAAATGAGAACGAGCTCGACCTAGTAGGTATTATGTTAAACATTTCAAGGATATAGAGGGTAAACAAGGCTTCCGGGCAAAAGTTTAGTTTTTTGTGTAGGTGTCTACACCTTAATCCCAGAAAAAGAATCCGCCTTCGCTAAAGCTACGGCGGACGAGTCCTATTTTTTATCGATGCTGATTGCGAATTTTTTAACGCCAGCTGATTTTACTATATCAAGGAGGCCCACTACTTTTCCGTGCGGGACATCTTTATCGGCGGAGATGATTGCTTGAACTTCGGAATTTTTTGTTACTTCCTCTGTGGCTTTAGCTTTCACCGCATCTTCATTCACGAAGGTGCCATTCAAATTAATGCGACCGTCAGCAGTTAAAGCGATATTCAATTTACTCGGAGCTGTTTGATCACCGCTAGCTGCTTTTGGCAAATTCACGTTGATTGTCGGCTTGATAAACATCGGGGCTGTCACCATGAAGATGATCAAAACCACCAGGATGATATCCACCAGAGGGACAACGTTAATGTCCGCTATGGCTTCGTTGTTATCCCCATACTTATTTGCCATGATCTACACACCTTTTTTCTTAGCGTAAGCGAGGCACAATTCTTTCACGCTATCCAAGCTTTGGAAGATTCCGCGAACTTGTTTGCTGTAATAGTTGTAAGCGATAACCGCTGGGATCGCGACGAAAAGACCTGCTGCTGTAGCAACTAGGGCCATAGAGATACCCGCCATAACAGTTTGTTGGCCAGCTTCTGGAGATTGCGCCAAATCGTTAAACGCTTTCATGATACCAAGAACCGTACCGAAAAGACCGATATACGGAGCGTTGGATCCCAATGTCGCTAGGAAGTTCAAATATCTTTCGATTTCAGGACGCTCTGACAAAGCGAAAGTATTGAAGATTTCTTCCAAACCTTTGCTGCCAGAATCTCTCATATGCTTCATCGCGTAGCTTGCTGCGCGACCTTCCAATGAGTTTGGATCTTTCGCAAGATCTTCCACATCTTCCACGCTGTTGCTTTGCAACGCCAATTTAATACGAGCACGAACGCGTTGAGACTCTGCAGACACTCTTTTCAAAGCAAAGTATCTCTCAAGGATCATACCGATGCTGAGCACACTGAGAAGAAGCAAAAGCCATAGAACAACTTGGTCGGCTAGGTGAGCAACTGAGAAGATTTTTTCTGCGAGCATCGGGTGTTTTCCTCCAAAACTTTGACTGCCAAAAATTATTGATCCATTATCTCTAAATCCATTAGAAATGGTCAAGGTATGCAGAGAATCATTTTACTAACCGCACTAACACTCCTGAGCTTGGTCCAGCTTTCTTGTCAGAACAACGACAAGAACTCGATCCTTGTTATTGCGGTGGACGAACTTGCGGTAGGCGATGTCAACTGCAGCCCGGATTCTCCTGATTCCAACGCAGGAACTAGGTCTGGTTTTCAATTGCTTTGCAAAGAGTCAGTGCGATTTACCCATGCGTTCACAACGTCTCCCTTGAGCACTCCCGCATTGAGTTCCATTCTTACCGGTTTGTACCCATTTCAACACAATGTGCGGCATAATGGTGGCCCCGGCTTAGCCCCTGAAATCGAACTTTCATCCGAAGTTGCAATTCGCCATGATTATCGCACGAGCTTTTTTACCGGCGGCCCTCCTATCTTCCGTCGTTCCGGCCTAAATCAAGGATTTGAACTCTTTGACGACAATTTGGTCCCCGCTTTTTCGAACCTGTTTAGACCCTTTAAGAAAAATGCCGCAAGCTTCATGCAATGGTTAAAACATGATGTTGGCAATAGCGCTTTCTTTAGCGTTCTTTATGCTCCTGATTTGCAATTTACCAATACGGTGACAACAACGGACTTGGGAGAAACGCGAAATCTGAGCTTTGAGTCTCAATTGGACGAGTTGGATGAAAGCTTGTATGAATTTGTCATGCAACTGAAGCAAGCCAACCGCTGGGATAAAACCACAGTTGTCTTGGTAGGTCTTAGTGGTCACGAAACAGGTGATCATGCGCGCGAACTGCCTACGCTCAATCTTCACTCCGAGAACACCCAAGTCGCACTTTTCATTAAACCAGCTCAAAAAAAGAAACGTGACGAAGCCATTATCTGGAAGATCGATCAAAACGTAACTTTGGCTGATGTGGGCAGAACTCTTTACGAATTGCTTGGGGAAAGCTTGGTGGAAAACGATTCCGCAGACTTCCCTACTCATTCTCTTTTTGAAGTTTTGAAAAATCCAGCGGCTGATTGGCCCGAGGAGCGTCCAATCTTGCTTGAATCGGGATGGTCGCTGTGGCGCAATGCCGGCCCTCTTCGTACTGCAGCGATTTCTCATCACGTACTTTATATCAATGATGCTTCACCAAAACTCTACAACACCTTGGTAGATCGTCTTGAAGTAAACCCACTGCCTCTTTTGCAAGAGAGTTTGTTGCCAACAACGACTCGCTTGCAAAATCTGCTTAGAAAAAATCAGATGCCGGCGTTCATTCAACCCAACGAAGAATGGATGGCTCGCTTGAGTATTCCATACGACCGTTGGACACGTGCAGACCAAGAGCCGCAGCTTTTGCGCGATCTAAAGCGCCTGACAGCGAACAACACGCAAAGTATTAATCTGTTGAATTGGACCGCCCAAGTCGCTTTGAACCAAAAAGACTGGGAAACTTTGCGTACTTTGGGATCTAAGAACAAAATCAATATCTGGCAGTATGTGGCAGAGAAGAATTTGAATGCTAAGAGTCCTAAATCCACAGACTCCTGCATGGAATTATTAACGGCGAAGGAACTTGATTCCGCAACTTTGAAAGGGTGTAGCGATCCTCTGTTCCTAGAGCTCATCGATTGGTTGCGCTCTGACGTTCGTGGTCTTTCGAAAGAAACTCAAAGAAAGAAATTCGAACGCTCATTTAAAAACTATATGTTGGATCAAGAAATCCAACGCAACAACATTGCTCTGGGATTTATCTGGGATACGTCTCGAGAAAACTACTATGCTCCGTCACGCAC
>JAGIAF010000057.1 GCA_017745015.1 Bdellovibrio sp.
GTTATTGGATGCGTGAGAAAAAAGCCGAACTTATTGAAATTCCCAACTTAGGCGAGATCTTTAATGTGCATATTGTCTTCTCAAAGAAAATAATCACTAATGCGCAGTTTGAAAAAATCAACAAGCGACTTCAAGCTCTGAAGAGCGACAAAACATTTGAGCAAATTGCGAAAAAGTACGGTCTTACACTAGCAAAATAAAAAAGCGCCGATCTCTCGGCGCTTTTTAGTTAGTTGATTGTTCCGGGAAGAAAAGGCGTCGTATCGCCGAAGCTTCGTTTTGGGAAGCTTGGGAAGTCAATTTCCAGAGCGATCTTCAAAAGATCATTTACGTTGTCCACAAAATAGAACTTCATATCGTTCTTAATTTCTTGTGGCACCTCGCGCAGATCCTTTTCATTTCGCTTACACAAAACCACCTCTGTCACACCCGCTCGATGGGCCGCGATGATTTTTTCTTTGATACCACCCACTGGCAGCACGCTGCCCCGAAGGGAGATCTCACCGGTCATCGCCATGCGCGGATTCACCGGACGCTTCAAAAGTTTTGAAGCGATAGAGGTCAACATCGTCACCCCGGCAGAAGGACCATCTTTTGGAATCGCTCCCGCAGGAACGTGGACGTGAATTTCTTTTTTCGAGAAGTCCACCGTCGGATCCATCAGAGGCAGGCGTGCTTTGAGCAAGCTCAGAGCAATCTTCGCTGACTCTTGCATTACTTCTCCCAGTTGACCGGTTAATAGCAACTGTCCACTGCCAGGCATCTCTTCGGTTTCGATGAACAAGATATCCCCACCCACTGGCGTCCAAGCTAGGCCTGTGACCACACCAGAAGGTTGTGAGCTCTCGATCATATCGGCACTGAAGCGTTCTGCACCGAAGATTTCATCAAGATCCTTGGCATCCACGGTAATTTTAGTGCCTGCGGCTTTTACGATACGCAAGCTCATAAACTTACAGATGGTCGCGATCTTACGTTGCAACTCACGCACACCCGCTTCTCGAGTATAGTCTGTGATGACTTTGCTCAAGGCCGCATCGGTAATTTCCAACTGACCTTCTTCGATACCATGTTCCTTCAGCTGCTTCGGCCACAAGTGGCGTTTAGCGATATTTTTCTTCTCTTCGATTGTATAACCCGTCAACTCAATGACTTCCATACGATCTAGGAGCGGACCTGGGATTGTATCCAAAGTGTTCGCCGTCGCAATGAAGAGCACTTTCGACAGATCAAATGCCGTATCCAAGTAATGATCTTGGAAAGTGTTGTTCTGCTCAGGGTCCAAAGTTTCTAGCAAGGCACTGGCAGGATCTCCATTAAAACTGCGCGAAAGTTTATCGATCTCATCGAGTACGAAAACAGGATCGTTTTCTCCGGCTTTCTTAATGCTTGAGATGATTCGACCTGGCATCGCACCAATATAGGTACGACGATGTCCGCGAATCTCAGCGTCGTCGCGCACGCCACCTAAGGCCACACGCACATATTTCTTATTCAAAGCCTTCGCAATACTCTTACCCAGAGATGTCTTACCGACCCCTGGAGGACCTACAAACAACAGAATGGAACCTTGATGCGATTTACGCAGCTTCATCACCGCTAAGTGCTGCAAGATTCTTTTTTTGATCTTCTCCATACCGAAGTGATCTTCATTCAGAATTCTTTCCGCGGCTTCAAGGTCAATTTCTTGATGCTCAGACGATTTACTCCACGGCAAATCCGTCAGCAAATCCAAATGGGCGCGGATGATCTGATATTCGGGAGAGGCAGAGTTCATCGCTTCCAAACGGTTCAGTTGGCTTTGTGCAAGTTTGAGAGCTTCTTCAGGCATCTCGGCTTTGAGAATTTTCTCATTATATTGCTCAATAATGTCCTTATTATCTTCATCACCCAATTGCTCGCGAATCACGCGCATTTGTTCGCGCAAGATGCTTTCTTTTTGGCTTTGATTGATATTTTCAGTGAGCTTTGTGCGAATATCATTTTGGATTTTCAAGCGCTCTTTTTGCTCTTTCATCAGTTCCAAAATTTTAAGCGCACGTTCACGCACATCGGCCATTTCCAGCAGATGTTGTTTTTCCGCGAGAGTGAAATCTGCGTGGGCTGCGCACACATTCGTCAGCAATCCGAGCTCTTGAATTTCGGCGATCCATTCTTTCACTCGACGCATGTGACGACCGAGCAAATCCACCGTTTCATAGGCGATTTGTTGCAAGCTCTGTAAAAGAGCGTCTTCCGTTTTTTTATCAAGAACGGCGACGTCTTCAATGCCCTCAGTAAGCGTTTCATAAATTCCGTTTTCAAAACGCATATTCAAAGCACGAATACGCTGATGAGCCGTCACGAAAATCGTGAAGCTGCCATCATCTTCTTTTTTGTGGTTTTCTACCTTACACAGAGTTCCCACTGTGTGCATATCCTCGGCCTTTTCCACTGTGCCTTCAGGATTTTTCTGCGTTAAAAGCACCAACCACTTTTGGTTAGTGAGCGCTTTTTGCAAAGCTTGAATACTGCGATCTCTCCCCACCCGCAAAGGCATACTGACACCAGGAAATAGTACGGCATTTCTTAGAGGGATGACTGGGAGGTAACCAGATACGAATGACATGGTCTTACCTTTCCCCCGCCTTAAAAGTGGCAGGGTGATAGATTAATCATGTATCTGATTTTGGAAGCGTCAAGGTGAGGCGCTAAAAAGTAGCAAACCTCAGTTAATACACAATTCCTACGTCTTTGATGCGAGACAGATAATATCTTTTATTTGTCTGCTCTCTCTGACAAAGGGCCATGAGATAATCGCCATCAGGATTGCGTACAATTCCAATCGGACTTACGCGGCGAGTTTCACCTTTGGCTGAACCGCCGTCGTAAACTAAATCCAAATCTTTTTTTGTATTGATGGACTCAATCATCGTCTTCAAATTCTGATCATTCACGGTGAACATGGAATAATCCTTCCACCACAAATTTTTACCTTGGCTCTTAATTGCCTGTGCCAAAGTTGCGGTCTCGCCCATTTTCTTAAAGCACTCAAGGCCCACATACAAACAGGCTTTTGCGTCGTCATAGGCACGGTGCGCTTGTCCACCATCGATACCCAAATGCTTAATCAATGTTTGCAACTTGTGATTATCAACACCGTGAATCCATTTGCGTGAAAGAAGGCTTGTGCAAAGCGCTGGCTCCGTTGGTAATGACAATCCCGCTTTTTCAAAATCAATCGTCAGGAAACCTAAATCGAAAGGTGCGTGATGGGCCATTACTATGGACCCCTTAAAGAACGCATGCACTTGATGAATATGATCGGACATGGTTGGCGCGTTCTCTACCATTTGATTGGTGATTCCGTGAATACCGATGATGAAGTCACTCATCAACTCACGCGGCTTCAAAAGAAACTGCAAGCGATCGACTTCCTCACCTTTGAAGTATTTCACCGCACCGAATTCAACAATGTCATATCCCACGGGATAAGCACCGCTAGTTTCAGTATCGAAGGCAATATAAGTATATTCATTTAAAGGAAGGTCTAAATTCATGCTCGCAGTCCAGTCTAACAAGAGGTCGACCATACCCGCCACTGGGTTCTTGGTCTAGTTCAAGTCTGCGGGTTCGCGCGATTTCTTTGTTTTTCGCCGGGGATCAGTCACAATTGAACTCACTATCTATGCGAAGATACATTGCTTTTACCATTATTATGCTAGGGCTTTCTGCACGCAGTTTTGCTGCAGAAAATACATCTCCCACCTTCAAACTTTCTGGCGACGTGAGTCTGTTGTCTCATTATGTCGAATACGGTTTGTCGCAATCGGATAAATCTCCGGCATTGCAAGGCTCTTTCTGGTTTAATTTCGGCCCCCAATTTCGCTTGGGATTATGGGGATCGAATACAAACTATAAAGGGAGCGATGATCATTTTAATTTGCGCGCCAATGCGGATATTAAAATCGACTTCTCACAAACTTCGAACGCCGTGATCATGTACAGCCAAAGCACCTATTACAATGGTGGCGATCACAACGGTAACATCATTGGTTTGCATTTAAACTTTGGCGATTTCCGCGTGAACTATGATGCTCTGAGCAACTGGGAAGCGACTGATTCCAGATCCGCACGCTTCGCTCTTGGAAAAGCTACGAAAGTTTGGACGTCATGGATTTGGGATCTTGAAGGCGGCTACAACACGCCAGATGTAGACACCATCAATCCGTACTTTGATTTAAGAACGGCTCTGGGAACTACTTGGGGCGTGATTTATTTTGAAGGTGCCGTCACAGGAACTACCGCCGCCTCCGATTTAGATGGAGCCGGCGATGTATTCTTTATTCTGTCAGCGAAGACGGGCTTTTAGCTTCATCTTTCAATTCATCATCAACTTGCTGACGAAGAGGCTTTTTCGAATGGGCTTCTTCTTTACGGCGCGTGCTGATCTGTTGCACGAAGTTATCATACACAGACATATCCACACGTTGTTGACCGAATAAAGTGTCGAGCTTACGAGGTTTACGACCATCAGACGTCAATTCTTTCTGAGTGATCTTAATATGGATGAAACCCACAAGTTTCTTCGGATCCACTTCACCACGTTTTTCTTTCACGCTGATAGCGCCATTCACATCCACAGAGCTGCTTTCAAGCGATGCCAGAATTTTATTACGAACGATGTCCAAACGTTGTGAAGCCACGCGATTTGCTGATGTCACACTGCCGTCTGGAACCGCTTGCACGAACAAACCTGAAGTCAGCTTTACTTCTGCATCCTTCAAACCTGTCGTAACACCTTTGATTTTATCCATCACATTGACGAAGTTCGAGTTCGGAGTCGAAGAACCACGCTCAAACAACATGTAATCAGGAATATCAAAATCAAAACCATCTGGAGTAACCACAACATTTTTTGCAACGTCGTTCATTTGGTCGGCCATGTAAGCCGCAACCACTTTCGTAGAACCCATATCCAAAAGATTTGGAGTTTTATCCATAGGCTCCATGAAGCTTTGGAATGCTTTCAATGGCTCATTCAATAGATCCAAGAACAATTTCTCCAGAGTCAATTCCACACCGAAGTTTTGGAAGTTGTACTCAATCACCGACGGTGTCGAGAAATAGTCCGAGACAGCTTTCTTCGTCTGGTCACTTTGACCCACGATCCACATAACGAGAAAGAAGGCCATCAAGGCGGTCATGAAGTCAGCAAGGGCAACCTTCCAGGAACCCCCGTGACCACCGCCACCTTGGACGATAATTTTCTTAATAACAATCGTCTGTTTTTTTTCAGCCATTTCCTAGTCCAGCTTCTGCCACTCCGTGGCTCCAGCATCCTGCGGCTACCGCCGCCTTACGCTGCCTTCTTGATTTCTTTAGTAGCTTTATCAACTTCTGCAAATGACGGACGCTCTTCCGGCATAATGGAGCGACGTGCGTACTCCACACATACGATTGGAGGTGCCCCACGTTGAAGTGCGACCAATGCCGCTTTAATACATTGCAAGTAACGACCTTCCGCTTCGATATCCGCTGCCATTTTTGTCGCCGTAGGTTCAATCAAACCGTAGGCGCAAAATACCCCTAACATCGTTCCCACGAGGGCATGGGCTACGTACTCACCGATTACTTCTGTACCCGCCGTCAAGACACCCATGGTCTTAACGATACCAAGTACGGCGGCGACGATCCCCAGCCCCGGGAAACCGCCGGCTACTGCTGCAACGGCATGTTGCGCTAGATGTTCTTCGGCGTGAATACCTTTGATGTCGGCGTCCAAAAGATCGTCGACGTCATAAGGAGAAAGTTCTGCAGAAAGAGTCACCTTCATCGTGTCACACAAAAAATCCACCGCATGGTGATTGTGCATGAAGCTTGGATACGCTTTAAAGATGTCAGACTTTTCTGGCTCCTCGATATGTTTCTCAATACCTTGAGGTCCTTCTTTTCTGAAGACTTGAAATAATTGGAAAAGCATCTGCATCAGCTCGATATAATCTTGCTTCTGTGGACCTTTTGCAGTCATCGCTTTAATGGCAAGTTTAATTCCCATTTTTACGATCTTCATTGGGTTGGCGATAACATAACCACCGAAGGCTGCTCCCCCGATAATTACCATCTCCAAAGTCGCAGCTTCAAGGATAACTCCCATTTTACCGTGACCGGCAATGTAGCCTCCGAATACTGTCGCAAATACGATTAATATACCTACAAAACCCATAGTATTTGACCTCTTCAGTTTCTCTATCGGATTGATACGTGTTAGAATTGAGTCATGGTCAAATAAACTTGCCCATGGTCGAGAGAGGGACTAAGACAATCCTATGAAATCAACGTTGCAGCACATTCTGAATATTCTATTAGTAGTCTCTGCCGTGATGGGCGCAAGTCTTACGTCCTGGGCACAAGCAAATCCTGATGAAACAGATCCGATGTTGGTCGAGACTAAAGTTCTTCCGTTTGAATGGAGTCCTGGTCAAGGCGGCTCCCTTGAAATCAAAATGAAACTGCCAGAAGGTTATCACGCTTATGAAGATAAATTCAGCGTAGTGATTCTTGAACCAGATGGTTTTCAAATTGCTCCTTATAAAATTGAACCGATTGCGAAGTGGTACGATAAGTTTTCTAAACGTGAGCGCACCGGTGTTGTGGGCACGGCCACCCTCATCGCTCATATCGAGGCTCCGAATCGTTTCTTAAAAAAACATGACAAGATGAAATTGGAACTCGTGTATCAAGCGTGTTCTGATCAGTTCTGCCTCTTTCCGACAACCAAAATTATCGAAGTTCCCATTGTTACGCCAATGGTAGAAGGCTCGGCTCAACTAACGACGCCGACTCCTGAAAAAGCTGCGTCTCCGACGAGTTTCTTTGATGCTTCAAACTTTGCGAAATACTTAGGCTCTAGTTTATTTGCGGGTTTGATCTTCGTCTTCTTCGCAGGAATCTTCACAAGTTTCACTCCTTGTATTTTCCCGATGATTCCAATTACTTTGGCCGTCTTGGGTAATCATTCTGAGCAACGCTCGCGCCTGCAAAACTTCATCACCAGCTGTATCTATGTTTTAGGTATCGCGACGACTTACTCATTGTTAGGTCTTGCCGCCGCTTCAGGTGGTGGCGTGTTTGGTGCGACATTGGGAAATCCCTATGTTCTTTCTGTGGTGTGTGTGATCTTCTTGGCCATGGCGCTTTCGATGTATGGTCTTTATGACCTGCAAGTGCCTGCATTCTTACGCAACCGATTGAGCAACTCCAAACAAAGCAAAGGCGTGGTCGGCGTTTACCTGACGGGTTTGTTTGCTGGTATCGTTGCAAGTCCTTGTGTCGGCCCTGTGCTTGTCGCTATTTTGACTTACGTGGCTTCCACTCAGAACAAGCTCTTTGGATTCTTATTCTTGTTCGTATATGCCTTGGGCTTGGGTTTGATCTTCATCGCCTTGGGTCTTTCAAACCAATTGGTCAAAGCTCTGCCTCGCTCGGGTCCTTGGATGATCTGGTTTAAGTTCATCCTTGGTACATTGATGCTTTCTGCGTTCTATTATTACCTAGATCTTCTGCTCCCAGTGCGTTGGTTCGACGGCGCATTAGGCGTTGGCTTGGTGATTCTTGCCAGCGTTTATGGTGCTTTCTTGCCAGCAAAAAATGGCGGCCCTGCAAAGCACATCCAAAAAGGTTTGATGCAAGCAGTTCTGATCGTGGGTATCGGTTACTTGGTTATTTCAGTCTTTGAACTTCGCCCTTACATCCGTGGTCGCGTGATGGCAGACAATACTATTAACCAAATCCAAATGATGAACTGGCAGCCGTATTCTCAAGCGGCTCTGGATCAAGCAGCAAAAGAACGTCGCCCCGTCGTCGTAGACTTCTGGGCTGAATGGTGTGCTGCTTGTCACGAGCTTGAAGAGAATACTTTCACAGATCCACGTGTGCGTGCAATGGCTGGCAATTTCACACTGTTGAAATTCGATGCCACCAAGGAAACTCCAGAACTTCGTGAGCTTAAAAAGAAGTACAGCATTCAAGGTTTGCCAACGGTGTTGTTCTTTAACCCCAATGGCGTGTGGATTGATGCTCTAACTCTTACGCAATTTGAGAAAGCAGATAAATTCCTGCAGCGCATGGAAAAATCTTCGAAGTAATTCAGTATCTATTAAGCAGCTTCTTGGGATTCTTTGAGCTTCTTTTTGAGTTCTGCTTTCACAGTCAGAAACAAGTCTTGTTCAAGAGTCTCTAACAAGACTTGCAGTTTGCGGGTATGAAGGCCCAAAGCCTTCTTCAGAGGATCACTAAAGATCGCCGCAGCGATACTAAAAACCGTCAGCAGACATCCTAAGCCAATTGTTGCCACCCAAATCTGGGTTTGCGTGGGCGCTACTGGAAAAGCTCTATAGAAGTATCCGCCCGCTTTCTTCCCTAGGAAGAAGTGATTGGCAGCATTGTCGTTTGCAACCTTCTTCGCAATCCTGGTGCCCATTCCTAGAAAACCTAGCGAACTATCACCAAAGAAATAGCGACCAGCGAGCAGAGTCACAAAACTTGTGATCAGGTCTGTGACCATGACTTGGCTTGAAGTGAACTTATCCACTTCCTGCTTGTACACAGAAGAAATTTTTAACTTCAAAGAATGCAAATCCGCTTCGGAAAGATAACTATCAAGATGCGCCTTCTTTTTAAAACCCGCCATCAATTCCTCGGAAGCATTGGCTAGAAACTCATTGGCCAGCAAATGCTCCGTTTCTTTCTGATAGCGCGTTTTAAAACCCGATGGCACCCAGCCAACGAAATCACTGCCGCGACTCCATCCTAATTTCTCCAATGTCTCTGCCCCTTTTTTAAGAGTCAGATACGGAATAGACCACAAGGTATTCAGAGGGTAGAACGCCAGGTCCCAAATCATGGATTTCTTTTGAATCTGCAGAGCCTCTTTCACGGTGAAATGATTTTGCACGAAGGCATCTATCGACGCACGTTTCTGTGTCGTGAAATCTTCAATCACTTCATCAATCAATCCTAGAGATTTGCTGAGTTCTGCATTTTTCATTTGGGACACCTTAAGAAGCCTATCGGTTAAATCAATTTTATCCTGAGAGCTCTCTAGACCGGAGTTTCCTCACTTCCATTTTTAATGGAACAGCAATTCTGTCTCGAATTGAGAACATCCCATCCGAATCCTCCAGAAAGTTCCTATTATGCCGTAAACTAAAAAGGTTCCGGGGGGAATGAATATGAGGGGCGTTGTATTAACGACGGCATTGCTATTGACTGTAAGTCAACGCGCGGTCGCTCAAGAGCTTTCAGCTCAAAGCTTCTTTAATAGATGTTACATTCAGTTGACAGGACAACCTGTGCCGCTGGGTCATGCCCTCATGGCGCAAGTGAAGGCCGGTAAAGTCTCTGCACTGAATGCATGTAAGCAACTTTTAAATAAAGGTGTGCTTGCAGCTAATGGCACCTTGGCGGCAAAGAACGATGGCGAAGCGGTTTCCGTTTTGAATACGTTCTATGATTTCCATCGTAGCTGGTTCCCGTCTAATAACTTAGATTCCATTTCTGGTTACTCTTCCGGCGAGCAAAACGGAACTGTCGACGTTTATGACACGACAGAGCCAGCTCTGGCTCTTACTTATTCCGTTTTTGGTGCCGGCCAAAAATACTCTGACACATTAACAAGATCTACTGGTGTCCATGGGATGCGCAGTGAAGATGCTGTTACTAAAACGCGTTTGGGTTGGAAAATTTCAAATCCAGGTCGTTTCTTGAGTAACACGGTTGAGATGTCAGGTGCTCCGTTTTCATTCCGCGCCGGCGGCACTTTGAATACCGTTGTGAGCCGTAATATCAATAAGCACATCTCGACTTTGAAGGCGATGCCAATGATTGAAGTCGGTGATCTTGTTGGTATTCGTCCAACAACTGAGACTTATAATGTTCCAAATATCTCTTTGCTGCCTCAAGGCAACAGCTCCCTTGATAAAGGGAGTTTGAAGCCGGAACTCAACTATTCCTATGACTTCTATAAAACTCAGGGTGGCGGTGTTTTGGGTACACCGATCTATCTTTTGCAAAACTTGGGTCACGGTTACAATATGAAATTCAACGGTCAAAGCAAAGTGGCTCGCCGTTGGTCTCAAGTGAACATGAATACATTCTTGTGCGCAAGCCTACCCGCTTTGCGTGAATCCGACATCAAACAATATGTCGATACGAAATCTTCAGTGGCTTTCCGCAACTCGACGAGCTGCTTGATGTGCCATGCGACTTTGGATCCAATGGCCTATACAGCTCGTAATATTACAACGGGTGCAACAGACATCTTCCGTCCTACCAAAAACGGTGATGACACTCGTGACGCGAACGGTACTTTGATCGCAGCTCCAGCGGCTTACGCAAAAACTGCAGTGGCGATCACGACTTATAAAGCCTCAATGCCTTCAGTCGCTGGCTGGCCATCAGAACCGGTAACAGATTTCCACCAACAACAACCAACAGGTCGTTTGTACTTCCGTTCATTGACGGGAACTTTGGTTGATAAAAACGTAACCGGCATCGCAGGCTTGGGCCAAGCGATGGCTGCGACGGATGACTACTATTTATGTGCGGCAAAAAGATACTTTGAATTCATGACAGGTATTTCTGTAGCACTTTACGACCGTACCGATCCACGCAATGCCGAAGTGAATAAGTCACAAACGCAACAAGACTTGAAAGACCTTACGTATGTTCAAGACTTGGCAGCGGGTTTAAGGAGTTCGGGTTCAGTGATTAAGATGGTCGAAGATATCATGAGTTCTGATTACTACGGCAAAGAGAATTATCGCTAGTATTTTGAGGGGGGCCTCGTAATGTGTGACGATTCAATGAACAATAAATCACGACGAAACTTCCTCACGGGGGCCTTCACCCTAGGAGCTGGAACTTTCATCTTAGATCCCATTCGTGCTCTTTCAGAGGGCATTACGGACCATTTCATTTCTCAGGCCATGGCTGAGACAACGGGCACCGTGGCCTCACGTAACTACGTAAATGTGCAAATGGGTGGCGCTCCGATCCGCTATCAGTTTGACCAATGGTTGCGCACTAGCGTGAGTGACGTCGCTCTTGCCAACGTTGCAGCAACAGGTGCTTTGAATCCAATGATCTGCAACTCCTTCAACATCGACTCTGCTGGTAAAGTCACGATGGCTATGCGTACGACAACGTACCGTAACATGATCGTACCGATCATCTTTAGCCAAAGTGTTTATAACAGCAAAGGTCAGAAGCGTGCGCTGACAGACCTTCTTAACAATATGCTTGTCGTGCGTGGTTATGGCAGTGGTCTTGACGGTCACCAGTTCAATATCATTGCACAACAAGCTCCTATCGGCGGTGTTCCAACTCTGACAGCGATTGCAGCAGAGTCTTCACCGACGACATTTGACTCTATTCAATGGCCAGACCGTGGCGGTAACGGAACTTTCATCTCTAATGCCGGTAAAGCGCAGAATAAAATTCCGGGTACGACTCCGCTAACTACTCTGATGGAAGGTTTCGGCACTCCAGCAAATAAAGCAGCCTACAATTTGAAAAATACTTATGCGTCTTCGATGGAGCTTGCTCAAGCGCGATTGAAGTCTTACGCGCGCTCGAACAATGCAGGTTCTAAAATCGTTTCGCAAAATCTTACCAATGCCACTGATATGATGAAGAAAGGTGTTTCCAACCTTGCTTCTTATTGGTCAGAAGCAGTTCCGCGCTATCAAGCGGCGATCTATACGTCGATGCGCGAAAGCAACTTGCCAGGCATCAGCGACAAACCATTGATTTCCGATGAGACTGCTCCTTGGGCTGTCGGTACGGGCGATATTCTTAAAGTCAGTAAGAATATGGATGCTCGCGATATGATCAAGGCTGTGACGATTTCTAATTTCGCACAAAGTATGGCTTTGACGGAATATATCCTCAAAGAAGGCTTAGCAGCGTCTTTGGACGTTCGCGCTGACGGACTTGCGGGTCTTGCTATTCGTGGCGTGAACGACACGGCGGCGATTTCTCGCAACCTGGGTCTTGATATTCATGCGACTGGAGCACCGATGGTGGTGCTTTTGATGACCGCGTATTTCCGAGCGATTGCGGCTGGCATCCTCGAGTTGTCGGACCAATTGGGCCCACAGCTTTGGTCAAACACTGTCGTGCAATTGCAAGGTGACTTCGGCCGCACCGCACGCTCTAACGGCACCGGCAGTGACCATGGTTACAACCAAATGGTGACCTCGGCATTCTCTGGCGCTTTCAACAACGGTCCTATCGTTGTCGGCAATATCAAGCAAGCTGGTTCGAGTGCAAATTACGACGGAACGCAAGGCCTTGCCGCCGCGATTTCTGGTTACAACCAAAGTGGCGCACCCAACCCTGCAATGGCAGCGTCTACGGTGACAGCTCTTTTGGGGGTCAGCCATAACCCCTTCGCGAACACGGCTTCTCCACTTGTATCATTGACTAATGGCACTCTTAAAACCGCAGCGACTGCGAAGATCGTGACTTAGGAGATGGGAATGATGAAGAAATACTTTTCAAGATTCGTTCTAATCGGCTGGGGACTGGCGATGACTCAGTTCTATCAGAACTGTGCACCAACTTCAGGTTTTGATACATTTGAAACTGAATTAAGTTCCACTGCAATGGGTGATACCGATGCGGTGGATTCTGTCGGCGCCCATCCTTTGGATGAAAAATCCACGGTGAGTGTGCGTAAGCAGCACGTGGTTTCGAAAGAATACGTGGCGGGAATCTTCCGCGAAGTTTTTACTTCAACCAAGTATCCGATTTCAAATTTGGATGCCCTTATCGACAAATGGGTTCTTTTCAAGAGCGCTCAATTCGGTGGTTCCTGTAACTTCTATTCCGTGTATTCAACGAAGGATTGCAACGGCTCCACAGCCAATGCGAATCTTCCATACTTCACTGAAGATAACACTGTTCGCGAATCTTTCCGCATTCAATTATGCCAAAACGTATTGGGTGTGGATGCCGGAGTGAACGGAGCCTTAGAAAAAGTCGGCTTGACGATCGCCTCGCCGGTGAACGCGACCAATCTGACTTTAGCATACGGACTTTTCTATCGTCATGGACCGCCAGAGACTTTGGTTCTTAATTCTCTTTTAGATTTGGATAGCACCCTCACTGCTGGTAAAGCCGATCTGAAAGAGCGCTGGAGAGCGGCCCTGCTGCAAGTTTGTGAATCTCCGAACTGGCAATTGTTCTAAGTTACACTTTCAACTGGCGGGAGAAATTCACTTTCTCCCCTGCCGAACAACTATAGACATTAGCAATTGAATGTTGATCATTGGCGGAAGAATCCACCAGGATGTAGTTGCGTTTTGTCGTGCTCACAATGCGACGACGATTCAAAGCAATATGCTGCAATCCCGGAAAGCAACGACTGTGCATCGAGCTCGAGGTCACTTCAAATGTTGGATAACCCAATTGCTCACTTTCAATTTTTGAAATTTCACTGAAGTGAACATCGCCAGAGGCAAAAATGACTTTTTTGTTGAGATGACGAATACTTTTCATGAACCCTATAAATTGATTGCGGTGCCCGCCCGACATAGATTCTTTATAAATCATTTGCGGAAAAATTTGACTGCCGTTCATTAACCAAGTCACGCCTGAATGTTTCCCAATCACATCCAAGGCCCATTCCTCCTGCTCTTGCCCCCAGTGAGCATAGCGATCCTCATTTCCGTCATCCAAGCGATAGCTGCGATCGTCCATCAATAAGAACAAATGTTTTCCAGCTTTGAACGCAGAGCTGACGCCCGGTCCTCTTTCCAAAGTGGAACAGTGACTTTCTTCTTGAGCAAAATATGATAAAAAATTCTTCTGGGACAATTTCACATGAGGATAGGATTCGCTGTTGGAATTGTCTTTACCAAAATCATGATCATCCCAAGTTGCAAAAATCGGGATCAGTCGCTTGCTATAATAGATTTCTAAGGTCCGACGGGCTTCTGAAAAACGTTTCCATAAACGAAAAGGATTATTCTTAGGAACATGCTTATCCTTATAGTCCACGTAAACGGAATCCCCGATAAAAAAAATCATATCCGGGCGGCGCTCAACCAGGTCTTGCCAGATTTCAGGTTCATGGCGAGCATCGTCCATGCACGAGCAAAGAGCAAAACGCAGATCTTTCTTTTGCGTGTTCAGCATTCCAAATTCACGGCGTTCAAGTTGGGTCCCGTCTTCAGACGTCAAATCTAAATAGAAAACT
>JAGIAF010000058.1:0-7188 GCA_017745015.1 Bdellovibrio sp.
GAATTGATAACGGAAACCTGGCCAATCATGAAGATGATTCCACCAGAAGATCGGAGTGCACAGCACCGTCGCAATCAAGAATCCCACCCATGGCCATGGCGATAGCAAGTCTTTGCGGCGAGAAGGTGTTGATAGCAAATACAAACCAAAACCCGGAGCGATCAAAGCGGTAATGAACTTTGAATTCAAACCAAGGCCCATGATCACGCCAAGCCACAACCATGTTTTCTTAACAGTCCAACGCTCGGAATCTTCACGGACACCTTGCCAGAACACATAAGCTGCGCCTACGAAGGCCAAAGCAAATGGAGGTTCAGGCGAAGCGACATAACCACCGAAGCCCCAGAATGGAGACCACAACATCACGGCGCCAACAAAGATGGCTGCCCATTCGTCGAAAAGATCTTTGGTCAGTTTGTACATCAAGACGATGGCAGCGGTGAAGCACAGGTAACCGGGAAGACGTACGCCTAATTGGTTGTCGCCAAAAAGAGAAGTCGTAATGGCTTCAAGCCATGCAATCATTCCGGGGTGATCGAAGTAAGAAAGTTGCAGGCTCTTCGCCCAAGACCAGTGGTAAGCCTCATCGTCG
The DNA here is from genome assembly GCA_017745015.1 of Bdellovibrio sp. Lineage (GTDB taxonomy): Bacteria > Bdellovibrionota > Bdellovibrionia > Bdellovibrionales > Bdellovibrionaceae > Bdellovibrio. Next base: position 593 of record JAGIAF010000058.1, read on the forward strand.
ATCAAGCCGATGCTCAAACTAAAGAACGCTCTGAAGAACAATGTAAGGATGAAAAGAATAAGGACCTTTTGAGAGGTTGTTCTCTGCTTCCAATAGTCAGCAATCACAGTTGAAATCTCCCGAACTGTATACACTCCGACTTTGTCGGAGTAAATTGTCAAAACTCTGTCGTAAACCGTAGGGCTAACAGTGGCAATAAATCCCCTCGATGAAGCCCCGTGTAAAGTGTAAAGTAAGGACATGGCTCGCATGAATTTCCTTCTTATTTTAGCTGTGGGGTTGGTGATGGGCTGTGCTGGCAAATTTCAATACTATGACCCGCAAAAACCACATCGAACCAAAGACGGATTCGTAAACAATTACGATAATTCGCCACGGCCAAGTGTTTGGAAATGGCGCTGGGAACGGCTGTGGACTAACTTTCCTGAGGACCCTCCTGAGGGCGCACCGACTGAGAAAATCAGTTTGGGAAGTCTTCATTTGAAACGCACCCGGGCTTTGACTTGGTTCGGTCAGTCTTCGGTGCTGGTGCAACTTCAGGGTGTGAATGTTCTGACGGACCCCATCTTTTCGTCTCGAGCCTCGCCGGTAAGTTTTGCTGGGCCGAAGCGTTATGGGGATCTGCCCATCGAGATGAACGAGCTGCCCCATATCGATGTGGTCGTGATTTCCCACAATCACTATGATCACATGGATCTTCCCACATTGAAGGCGTTGCAGATGTATGGCCTTGGAAAAACGCGATTTTTAGTTCCCCTGGGGCTTAAAAAGTTGCTCGAGGATGAGGGGCTTACGAATGTCACAGAGTTTGATTGGTGGGAGTCCACGGTGATCGGACCTTTGCATCTGACGTTTACACCGGTTCAGCATTGGAGTGCGCGCTCCCTGTGGGATCAAAATCTCACTTTGTGGGGCGGTTGGATGATCTCGGTTCCAAAGTTTCAGGTCTTTTTCGCCGGAGATTCGGGTTACTCCAAGGATTTCCAGGATATCTATGAGCGGCTGGGTGCGCCGGATCTTGCTCTTCTGCCAATTGGTGCCTATGCTCCTCGTTGGTTCATGAAGCACATGCATATGGATACTGCCGAGGCTGTCAAAGTCCATCAGGATCTGCATGCCAAGCTTTCAGTCCCCATTCACTGGGGCACGTTCAAATTGAGCGATGAGCCCTTGCTCGAACCGCCAGAAAAGTTGCGAGATTCGATCAAGAAAGCAAATCTTTCGGAAAGCGTTTTTCACATCATGAAACGCGGAGAAACTTTGCTCTTAGAGGACAACGAGTTAAAGAACGGATTGTGGTATGAGTCAGTACAGAATTGAAAATGATCTTTTGGGCGATAAGCAAGTTCCCGCAAATGCTTACTACGGAATTCACACAGTTCGTGCCGTTGAAAACTTTCAAATCTCCGGTCATACCATCGGTCAGGACAGCTTGTTCGTGCGCGGTTTGGCGTTAGTTAAAAAAGCAACTGCATTGGCGAACGGTGAGCTTGGCACAATTCCTAAAGATGTTTCTGTAGCAATCGTTGCTGCCTGCGATGAAATTTTGAAAGCTCCTGAAAAATGGGCGTCTCAATTCCCTTCAGACATTTTCCAAGGCGGCGCGGGTACTTCAGTCAACATGAATGCCAACGAAGTCATCGCTAACATTGCGCTTGAAATGCGGGGTTTGCAAAAAGGCGATTACAAAGTGATTCACCCGAACGATCACGTGAACAAATGTCAATCGACGAACGACGCTTATCCAACAGCGTTCCGCGTGGCTTTGTACGAGCACTTGAGCGTCGTCATGAAAGCTGTCGAAGTTTTGGCGGAAGCTTTCGATAAAAAAGGCAAAGAGTTTAATAAAGTTTTGAAAATGGGTCGCACGCAATTGCAGGACGCTGTTCCCATGTCATTGGGCCAAGAGTTCAATGCCTTTGCGACTTTGTTGAAAGAAGACGTTCGCCTTCTTAAGAACATGCAAAAGCTTATCTTAGAAGTGAACCTCGGTGCCACAGCTATCGGTACGGGCGTCAACACTCCAGAGGGCTACTCGACATTGGCAGTCAAAAAATTGGCTGAAGTGACAGGTCATCCATTCGTGATTTCAGAAGACTTGATCGAAGCGACCTCTGATTGCGGTGCTTACGTGATCATCTCTGCGGCGTTGAAGCGTACGGCGGTGAAACTTTCTAAAATCTGCAATGACTTGCGTTTGTTGAGCTCAGGCCCTCGTGCGGGCTTGAAAGAAATCAACTTGCCAGAGTTGCAAGCGGGTTCTTCCATTATGCCAGCAAAAGTAAATCCGGTGATTCCAGAGGTTGTGAATCAAGTCGCTTTCAAAGTGATGGGTAATGACTTGACGGTGACATTGGCAGCAGAAGCGGGACAATTGCAATTGAACGTCATGGAGCCTGTGATTGCATCAAGCTTGTTCGAGTCGATCCAATTGATGACGCACGCTTGTTACACTTTGAAAGACAAATGCGTTGATGGCATCACAGCGAATGCAGAACGCTGTCGTGATTACGTGATGAACTCCATCGGTATCGTGACTTACCTTGATCCAATCATAGGCCATGCGGAAGGTGACTTGATCGGTAAGATTTGCGCGAAGACTGGTCAAAGCGTTGCGGAAGTGGCGCTGGAGCGTGGTGTGGTGACGCAAGCTCAGCTTGATGAAATCTTTTCGTCTGAGAATCTTTTAAATCCGAAATACATGGGTAAGAAGCATTAGTTTTTCTGACTGCGGTAATTCGTTTTCTTTTTGGGCCATGACTATTTCATAATTCCGCCGCCTCAAACGAGACTTCCGAGAGAGTACTCTCGGAAGTTGATAGGGAAGGGTTGCGGCCTAATGTGCACTAATCTAAATAAAGAAGCTTTCCTGTCTATACTTGTATTGGTTGTGTTGCGCACATAAAACCTGCAAATTTTGAAATTCATTAGTTCCACCAGCCCAAACTGGCTGACGATGATCAATCTGTAAGAAGCGAGTACTGCCGCAGATCTTGCTTAGAGGCAATTTCAGGCACTTCGCGCAAAAAGGCGAGCGGATTCAATTCTTCTGATTGCTGCGGAAGAACTATAACCAAAATCTTGAACTAAAAATTCATAAAGACTTGGATAAGCTTTTTCTAAATACAATTTACGAGCATCAATCTCTGAAATGCATTCTAAAACCAAATGGATAATCTTACGTTCAGTCTGCACAAGCTTTCCAAAGCGAATAAGCAAATCAGAATTATACAAGTGGCTGATATTGAAAGTTGTATTTTTCATTCTTACCTCCGTAGCGGGTGTGGAATGAAGGCAATATATCACGACTTTTAAAGGAAGATTTTTAAGGAATTTATTAATGAAAATCGAAAGGCTTCTGCAAGCAAGATGCTGCTGTAATTCGCTCTAATCGCTTCACGGTTGTGCGAATCAAAACGTGATATCATCCATCGTGCTCGAGAGTTTATAGTACTACAGTCGCGATGTCAGAGTGTCGAAAACACCCTGCAAGTGAAATATTATTACAAATGAAAAACAACACAACGCAGACCCAAAAAGTGCCTGGCACCAAATCTCAAAAAGTGCCTGGCACCAAATCTTGACACCAATCGGCGTTTAACTCAGAAAAGACAATTAATACGTTATCGAATTTAAAAAGAATACGGCCACTCAATATGCGAAATTGAAAGTTACATCCGCTACGGAGCTGGGGAGAAAAATGAAAAGCCAGGTTTTTTATAGTTGGAGGTTTAATGGCGGCAAGCTTCTGATATGGATGGTTACCGCTAAAGAGTTCCAAACGCTTACTGAGGATACTATTCAATTGCCAGAAGCTCGGGCCATGGGTGGAAGTAGTAAAAAGAATAAAGGCCCATCCTAGGCCTAATTTAAAATCATAAAATAAGGATGGAGATTACGAGGGTGCTCCCTAGGAGCAGCGCGGAGAGGAAGAGTCGATCGAACATAAAGCCTCCGTAAATAAGAGGCTAACGTGATTCGCCGACGATGGGCATATGTCTTTTGTGCTAGTTTCTTTTCTTGCGAGCTTGTGTGCGATGCTCTTCGTGCCAAGTTTTTCTCTTAGCATGATGATGCTCCTTCGACTTCTCCGTTTTCGGCAAGTGTTGCAGTGTCGACTTTAATTGCGCATGGAATGGAAGTAAGTCTGTGTTGGCCATCATCAAATTGCGATACAATTTGGCAAAGCTGTCCGCGGGCGGATTTTCATCAAACAAGAGGCGTTCAATTTCCGCACGAGCTGTTTCACCGTGTTCTTCTGAAATCGCTTCAAGCTCTGTCATGATGTCGATGTCGGCCATCAAAGCTGTCAATTCACGCAACCACTTATAGCGTTCCGCCGTCATCAAGACATTGAACCATTCGTTGGGCGCAGCGGAGTAACCTACTTCGCGATCAAATTGAACTTTCAACGAATCTAAAACTTCTTTTTGCAAAGCCCAAAGAGCTTGGCGAACTTGCATGGCTTGAGAGTGATGATTTGATTTTGTCATAGGTCTACTCTATCACTTCGCTCTTTCGTATTGCAACGGCCACGGCACATCGACGCCTAGCTTTTTGGCAGCGTGTAAGGGCCAATAGGGGTGACGAAGCAGCTCTCGAGCCAGGAAGATGGCGTCGGCTTTTCCCGACGCTAAGATTTCTTCTGCTTTTAGAGGATCTGTAATCAGGCCTACAGCGCCTGTAGGAATATTCGCGCCATTGCGGACACCCTCAGCCAAGGGAACTTGATAGCCCGGTTCCAGAGGAATTTTCACACCTGGAACGTTGCCGCCAGTGGAACAATCAATCAAATCCACACCGTGTTTTTTGAGTTCCTTGGTAAAGTGAATACTTTGTGCCAAGTCCCAACCATTTTCGACCCATTCCGTTGCCGAGATTCTGACAAACAATGGTAAGCCTGTAGGCCAAACTTTACGGATCGCATCCACTACTTCCAATGGAAGGCGCATGCGATTTTCAAGACTGCCGCCATAGGAGTCAGTTCGTTGATTGGAAAGAGGTGAGAGAAATTCGTTAAGCAGGTAACCGTGAGCCATATGCAACTCGATCACCTGGAAGCCCGCGCGATAAGCAAGTTCTGCGGAGTGAGTGAAATCGGCCACAAGCTGAGTAATTTCTTTCTGGCTCATCTCTCTTGGTGTGGGCCAACCTTCTGAAAAGGGCAGAGCACTGGGGCCAACTGTCTGCCAAGCCCCATCTTCTTTGGAAAGAGGCTTGCTCCCTTTCCAGCCCACCGAAGCGGAGGCTTTGCGACCCGCATGGGCCAGTTGAATACCAGGAACGGCACCTTGAGCTTTAATAAAATTCACAATAGGTATGAACTTAGCCGCGTGTTCTTCGTTCCAAAGGCCTAAGTCACCTAAAGAAATGCGTCCTTCGGGGCGAACGGCCGTAGCTTCGACCATGACCAAGCCGGCGCCACCGACAGCACGGCTGCCCAAATGTACCAAATGCCATTCATTGGGGAACCCTTCTGTAGCTGAATACATACACATCGGAGAGACAAAGATTCGGTTTTTAAATTCAATATCGCGGAGTTTAAGCGGAGAGAATAAATGAACTTGAGCCATACACACCTCAGAACTCGATAATCTCTCTTTTTCCAAAAAATTCCAAGGGCTTGATTGGACTTACTCGCTTAGGGCCCCTATGCTAGGATTTTCTAAAACGACGAGAATGATTTTGAAGATCCCTGTTAAAAAGCTTAGAAATATTCTGATCAAAGCGGTGCTGCTATTTTTTATTAGCAGCTTGGGGCTCGTATTAGTTTATCGTTTCGTTCCGGTTCCTTTAACACCCCTTATGGTGATCCGTTCGCTTCAATCTGTTTTTTCTGACAAGTTTGTCGGTATCCACAAAGACTGGGTGCCGTTGGAAGACATTTCCATTCCCATGCAAAAAGCCGTATTGAAAGCCGAAGATTATAAATTCTTTGAGCACAACGGTTTTGACTTCGACGCCATCGAAAAGGCGATGAAGTACAACAAGACTCATAAAAAAGTAAAAGGTGCCAGCACCATTTCTCAACAAACGGCGAAGAACGTTTTCTTGTGGCCTAGTCGTGATTGGGTTCGCAAAGGTATGGAAGCCTACTTCACAGTTTTGATTGAATTTGTGTGGCCCAAAGATCGCATCCTTGAAGTTTATTTGAATGTGATCGAAATGGGTCCCGGTGTTTATGGTGTGGAAGCGGCGGCACAGAAATATTTTAAACGAAGTGCTCGTAACATTTCTCCCTCTCAAGCTTCATTGATCGCGGCGGTGTTGCCGAATCCGCGTCGTTTTCGTGTAGATCGTCCTTCAAGTTATGTTCTTCGTCGTCAACAACGCATTCTTTATCGAGTGAGTCCGCAATTTCCAAAAGAAGAGAACGCTTCGTTCTTGGATTTCTTAAATTTCAAATTTGATTCTGACGAAGTGGAAGAATAAATCTGCACACTTGCTAGGCATTTCGCCTTTATATTCTGTAATTCACTCATCGCGTAAAAGCCTTTCTAATACTTAATTTTGTTCGTTGATTTTTTCAGTTCTATGGATCTCGTAGCAATTTTCTCGAATGAAAATCGCTGTTCCGTGAGCACTGACTCCACGTG
>JAGIAF010000058.1:7198-14150 GCA_017745015.1 Bdellovibrio sp.
GCAACGGTTTCAAAACCCGCGCGCTCTTATTATTACAAAAAAGATTCTATTAACTGAATTTTCACAGCGGTACGAATTTATTCCAACACAACAAAGCATCTTCAGGCATTTCTGAACGTAGGCTCACCCCTGAAGAGGCCATGACAATTGGAGAATACAAAGATGTATACGAAACGCGCATTGCTCGTGCTGGCTACGTTATTACTCAGTTTTGCATCTCACGGAGGGGAATTCGATCAAGGGTCGGGAGAGTTCGACACACCACAGACACCTCGATACTCTGAGGCGGATTTGCAGAAGAAGATTGAAAATGAAATGGCCATCGCTTGCTCCGGAAATCTGTGCAAGGTGGTGGGGCAAGACAACCAAGGTTCTGGTTGGACCGTGCAGTTCCAAGTTGGTTACGGCAACTCTTACAACAATGGCGGTGGCGGTGACACGATCTATATCGGGGGTAACAACAGCAATAATAACAACAATGCTTATGCCAACGTGACAGTGACTTACAAGAACTTCAAGTGTCATTCAAATCTTCTTGTGACACCCGCAGTTTATCGTTTTGTAAATACTTACCTTTACAACATGGTGAACTCTGATGGTTCTGTAAAACGTAACTTCTCTCCTGCAGATCAAACAGTCATTTTGTTCTACACGACAATGTTGAACAAAGTGAGTGCGTGCGGCATGGGTGGCGTTGGTAACAACTAGGAGCGCATATGTTCTTTCAAGGGTCTATTCACAAAGTTATTGCTTCTGTTGCCTTGGTTGGAGTTTGTGGCGCGAATGCGTTCGCGGCTCCAAGCAATCCAGATCTTCAGTTTAACAATCTGAGAATCACAAATAGAGCACAGTGTGCGATAGACTCTGATGCGCCTACAGATACAGCCTTGATCGTAGTCGATGGGTACAATGCCGGAAAACTCGCAAACTCATTGGCGAAGAGTGTCGGTGCAGATCCTGAGGCAATGAGCGTTCAGGGAATGCAAGATTTTAGAATAGCTGTATCTCGTTTGACGAAAAACATCATGAATAAGCTCTTCATCGGAGCTTTGCCTTTATTGCCACTTAATTTGAAGACTTCAAAATTGAAGAACTATAATGCCGTGGCAGTGAAGTGCGAGAAAAAGACATATTGTCCTGAGCTGAATACTTATCTTGCAAAGCTGTGGGATAATTCAGAAGGGGCAGGAGTGCCTTGGGACAAATTAGACAACTTCACCGGAGCGAGCTTTGTTCAATTGAAGAAGGTGGACCGTGTGGGTTGCATGTATATCAAGAAGTTCTCGGGCTTGCAGGGGCATTTACATACGACAGATCTTGACGTCGCTTCGTTGCAAGATATGGCGCAAGCTTATTTAGCTCAAGATCAGAATGTCACTTCTTGTGAGGATCGTGATGCGAGCTTAGACTCTCGCAACTCCATCATTCAAATGAACTTGAAAGTTGGCGAGGGTGACAACTTTACCAATTATGGTTTCGATTTCTGGAATAGCGTAAAAATCTATCTTTCCTTTGCGTGGCGATACTCAAATATCCCAGCGCAAGTGAGCCCGCAAATGGGGCAGCTTTTTAAATCAATCGCCTTCGAAGAATCAGTGATGATGGTTCCGAATGGCTGTAAAAGCATCGAAAAACCTTCCTGTGATGCGGAAACATTGTCCTTGAACAGCATTCGCGAACTGGCGAAACCAGGACAAAACCCCACGGATTCCTTCAGAGAAAATCCAGAAGGTCCCGATAAAGGTGTTATCAATAATGGAGCACGCTCAGTAAACGACGACTTCCTGGGAACTCGCAGTTATAAAGAGGCTTCTGATTGGGTTGAAAACTTCAGAAAAAACTACGTTCAAAATCGGGGTTCTTTAAAAAGCCGACTGCAATCTGCCATTCAGTTTATGAATGTGCTTTCCGGTGCGATGACTTCAAGTCAGTTGACGGAATTTGTAAGACCTTTGGCACTGGCGAGTACTTATACCAATAGTCATCGTGACGAATTGTATTACCTTTGTACTGAAGCTCGTCTTGCTGGGGATCAACGTCTCGACTTTATGAAAACAGGCATCGACAAAATCAAAAAAATGGATGTCATGCAGAAGGCATTTGAAGGCTCTAGCAAGTCTTTGGATGAATTATCAAATTATTTTGATTCCGCTGCTACCGGCGTGGTCAGTCTTTGTGACAATTTGGAGAGACAAAATATTTGGAATGTAAAGGGCTACACTGTTGATCGTGATGGTTTTAACTCTTGGGCAAAGGAGATTCTAAATATTCCTGCTTCCAATGAGGTCACGCCTCAGTTCACGCCAATGGCATTTGGAGCTCCTCTTCTGGTTTGGGATACAAATAAAGGCAATGCTACGAACAATGTGATTTGTATGTCGGGCATGGATTGTGCTCGCAAAATGACCAAGGCTATGGTGGACCTGTATGCGGTTTCTAAATATGCCGATGCATTCTTGCCGACATCATCGACCGTCGCATCGCCAGATATCTTCAATCCTTATGCAGATCTTAAAGCCTGCAAAATCTATGATCCTTGGTTTCAAACCCGTCGTGCGAATAAGCGTCTGTTCGCCGATCTGACAAGCACCGTGCTGTTTGGTTGGAATGCACTTCCGATTTATATCGATGTGGATTTCACTGCGCCTAAGGTGACCAGCCTTAAGCAATTGATTGAAGATGGCTCTGTTAAGTTTGATCCGGCTCTTACAAAATCAAAAATGCAGTATTCGATACTTGCTGACTTCGGTCCTCTTGTGGGTGCGCCGTGCGCGGTTTCTATTGCTCCACACAGCGATAAGGCCTTTAACTTCTATGCCTTCAACGGCATCTCGATGAATTATTGTAAGACTAAAACTGATGGAACGGCTATTGGTGAAACCAGTGGCAACGTGGATAACAAAGATCCGAAATCTCACTCTTACTGTGGAGGTTGTTCTATCAACTTTGTAGGCGTGGCCTCTGGTGCAGCAATGACTTCGGGTTATGCCTTGCCGGTGAATCCGATCAAACTGGGTATTTACTTCTTCAGATCTATTTATCGCTTTGTTCAAGCTAAAAAAGACAAAGTGAATATTCCAAATTCTTCAGATGTGAACTTGCAAAGAGTTGCGGAGACTTATCAGAAATTTGGCTTCATCCCTGAGTATTGTGTGAATCAATTGGGAGCAGGGGTGGGGTGCTACCAAAATATCTGCGCAGCCAAAGCCGCTGATTTCTTCGAGCGCTACACAGGCAAAAAAGTTCAGGGCTTGGATTACGAAGGTCCGAAGGGCAATACGGATTCCATTACGAAGTCCGTCAGAATTCGGTCGGCCCTGTGTGATGGTGATGTCCGCTTGAGCTTTAACTGTAACGACGATGGCAAAAAATTTTCTACCTATGATCGCTTTGGCGGAATGTACGGTTTGACGAAAAATTGTCGCGATGCCATCGGGCAGAATTTTTGGGGGCACTAATGAAGCAATGGATTCTGACCTTGATAGTCATGGCTCAGGGAGCTTTCGCTCATGCCTTCGTGGTCGAGAGCGGTTTTATTCAGCAAGCGAGTGGACAATACGTAAAGTCTACGAGTGTGACTTGCGATCTCAAAAGTGCTCCCCAATGCAGGAAGCTTTGTCAGAATCCGGCGGTTTGTGTTCGTGAAGAACCGTACTGTCGCAATTGCGCAGGCACAACGTCACCGTTGTTGCGTCAGTTGTTCACGGAGCTTTCGCGTCTTTATACCATCAAAAACTTAGTTTCCGATTTAAGTCCCCTGGTTCAGTACATGGCTTCGCAAAGCTATGTATTGCTCGGAGTAGATAGTGTTTTCAACTATTACACACCTGTCGGTGGTGATGTTTTTGTGAATGAACTGAAGGCTTTCTGTGGGGATTCAGCACCTACTGCGATGTTGGTAGTAAAATTGGATCCCGTTCATCAGCCTTTTGAATTGAGTTACGTACTTTGCCGACCAACTAACGGTGAAACTGTGGCCTTCGAGGTGATGCCTCGGCAGCCAACAATCGGCCAGCGTCTTTTGAATACACCAATAATATTCAATTTAAACTGAGTAGTCAGTTTAACAACACAACTCCCTAAGGGGAAAAGGAGACAACATGAAACGTTTTTTTAAAGCGATGGCTACAGCTGCCGTCACTTTGATGGCGATGCAAGCCAACGCCATTCAAGTTACTTACTCGTTCCGAGTAAACAGCTCGGGACCAAGTATCTATCCCTGTAATGCCGGGATTTTGAACGACAACCCATATGGTGGTGACAAGATCGCTTGTTATACTGCTCATACGCATAAAAAGTGTAATCCGAATTGCGTAGGCTTGGATTGTAAAGGCCAAAACAATGGAGACGGTCCTAACTTGCCGAATCCAAATCCAACGCCATCTGGCTTCTCAAGCTTGTTTGCTCCACCACCTCCAAGCTTCAACCAAGGTCAATGTCAAAATGCTGGTGGTACGTGGACACACGTTCCTCATAACAGCAATCAAGACCAAGACGGTCATGCGCCATGGGGTTTCTGCTCTTGCAATGGCAGCCCTCTTGCTTCAGGAACATGCGAATCTGAAGGTGGTCCAGAAGTTCCACAAGATCCACGTGATAATGCCTGTGTATGTACGACAGAAACTGGTCGTAAATTCGGCAATCACATGACAGCAACACACGTTCCATGGGCTGACGGTGAGTTGTCTGCGGGTCCAGAAACAACGACTGTGAAACAAGCGGGCTTGTTAGGCAAATTCGAAAAAGTATTTGGTGCCGCACCATTAGCTGGTGAGGTTGAAGCTTACAACCACGTATTGAAAACTCTAGTTTTCAACTTGGGTAGCGAGCTTTACACGTCTAAATACTTCGTTGATATCTGCTACCGCGGATCTCAAATTGATCATGGAATCTTCAACACTAAATGGAAAATCCTTGGCGAATCTGCTTTGAGCGATTTCGGTGTTGGTGGCAACACGAACGGTTACAGCAAACTTGCAGGTTTGGAAGTTAAAGCGTTCATCAAATGTACATTGAGAAACAAATCTTGTACTGCAGGCAACTGCGATGACAGCAACGACACAATCAGCGACAGCACTGTTGCTTGGTTCAACGACGACTTCTTGACTCTTCTTGGCGGTACTAAACCATCTGGTGGCTACCACGGTGAAGGTTCTTGGACTGATCCAGCTGGTGCAGGTGCATTCCAAACTCTACTTGGCGGCAACTCTAACGTAGACCTTGGTGACCAAAAAGCTCCAAGATTCTGTAAAGTTCGTTACGTATTCTCTGAAACTAACGGCTTGGATCAAACAACTGCGATCCACAGAAAATGGCAAAAACACGGTGCTAACATCTGTACACATACTAAGATCGAACTTGGTGATGTAGGTACTTGCACAAACTGCGAACACTAAGAAGTTCCATAAGAAGAGGAGACATTATGTCTTTTGATAAAACAAAGTTTAAAAAATTATGTGGAAGCGGCGGACGTTGGTCTCTTCTTCTTGGTGCAGCACTCCTGATGAAAGCGCCTCTGGCTCACGCCGGATGCCTCGTCGACAATGACGAAAAAATCGAAATAAATATTTCCCCCGAGACTCAGTCTTGGGGGGACTATTTGGGTCGTCAGGTGATCACGGCTTCCAAAGTCTATAAGTGTGAACAGGAATCGGGTCGATATCTAATGATCTCCCTGGGGGGAGTTCAGTGGAATAGCAATACGGGCATGAAAGAAAACAACATGTTCGGAACCTATGATCAAAAATCCTGCGTTTTGGAAAGCTCCAAAGCCGCCTCTATAAAATTAAATAATTCAAAAACAGAAGATAATTTCGGACGACAGTATAAATTCCTGCGAGCCTGTGTAGATATCAGAGTCGTCGATTTGGGTGGTTCACCCATCGTAGCGGAAGATTTTCAAAAGTACTGTGAAGTAGAGCGCATTTCAGATAATGCCGTTACTTTACGTGGTGATATGTGTTTCCTAAAAATTAAACCGCAAAATCAATTTTCGGTTCAACCTGTCTTGAATCCAGATTGTATAGATTCAAATTACTTGCAAAAAATGGGTGTTCAAGCCCAAGACATTTTCGCGAACTTAAATATTCTGACGGCAGGAGATGACTCCGGCCTCAGCCAAGATTTGGATTATATTGGAAGCCGTCCAATGCATATCAATATCACTCCAAATTCTAAAACTTTAAATTTAACTGAAGATATTGGGACCAGTGTTCCGCGTTTTCCATCGACCTACAGTGTTGATGCCGATTGGGGACCCATTAAACTTTTCTCTTACGGACCTGAAAACACGGAATTAGATCTTTCCTTTTTTGTATCTAATATGAGTGATCAAAAATGTTTTGCAGGCAACTGCGGCAGCTACTCAAATTATATGCAGCCCTTTGTTGGCCAAATTGAGTTGTACCAATTGTCTTCGAACAAAAAGCCAGCCTTGATCGAAGAGTGGTGGGATGGAGGATTGGTTCCTCCAAACTGGCAAGGATTCATCCAAGGGATAAAATACAAAGTTCCAGATAAGTTGTTCACTTCAGGTGGTCGCTATCGATTCGTCGCAACTTTCCAGAATCCTACCGATGACTATGCCATCTTCTTGAATGGTCTGAAGCAAATGTTGATTCGCCTTTACAACACCGAAGGTGCCACAGTAGGGATCGATACCATTCCGGCACTTAGTACATTGCAAGAGCTAGGCACTATTTCAGGTCTGGGGGGCTTAGGTTCTTTGAACAGCAACGATCAAACTGTGGGCTTGGCCCAGACAATGAACGGACTTGAGGGCATCATTAAATCCACAGTCTGGCCGCCTTATTATGACTCTGTATGCGCGGGTGGAACTTGCACAGGTTTTACGAATAAAAAGTTTTATCAACGTCTCGTGCTTGAGTTTACAGCCGTTCAAATGAAAGGCAGCTCAGATATTACGTTCAAAGACATGCAGATGCAGAAGATA
>JAGIAF010000059.1:0-5475 GCA_017745015.1 Bdellovibrio sp.
AGACAGCTTTATGCCTACGCTCTGATGGCAGCACTTGCGAACAAAGACTGGAGTGGACTGACGGAAGAAGAAAAACGTGAGGCCCGCGAACACATGCACTCTCTGGCCCCTGCGAAAAAGGCTCCTGTCAAAAAGAAGACCCCGAAGAAAACCAGATAATAGTTCGCCAATCTAATGTCGGAAAGTTCGACAGAATGCACTGAAACCCGCTCCTGGTGGAGCATTTTAGCAACTAGACCCCGACTCAAGGTGAGTCCATACGCATTTTTTCTGAGTGGTTTCTCGCGATATTTGCAAAAATATTAGAAGATATTTTTGTGCCGCAGGGAGAACTATTGAATGGCTAAAAATCGAATCAGAGGCTTTTTCGGCCTAGCATTGGTGTACCTTGTAGTATGTTTGTTTTATTCAAACTGTGCTCGCAATGAAGAACCTCGTTCGCCTGCGTCCCTGGGCACCGCCGACATCATTCACTAACTGTCCAATCCATTGACAAGCCTGAAAGTTTTTACGCTCTTAGGCCCCCATATTGCTGATCTCCCTCTCAATTGTTAAAATGCGCCTCATATCTTAACCTTGAGGGCATTACCTATGAAATCAGCGCTGTCTTGTTTGCTCATTTGCAGTTCTTTTTTGTTCATAGGATGCCAGCCCGGCTCTAAGAAAACTCTGGATACCCAAGTGCACTCCCAAGGAGTTTCGGAACTAGATGCCATCGCAGCAGAACTTGCGACGTTGAGTCTTCCATTAAACGTAAACGCCGATAAACTAAAGAACAGCGGCCTCACTCTAGAGGCAAATGACACTAACGATCACTCCCGTGCGCTTCTTGAATCTTATGTTTTTAAAGCTGATAAGATATTAGCCCTGGGTGACACCCGCGTTGTAATCTTCCCTGAAAAAGAAAAGATAGTTGCTGCTCGCAATGTTGCCTACCAATACCTGGGCCGCCTTTATGCTCTGTTGGATATTCTTAATACGACGACACCTGTTGATAACAAAACCGTGGCTTATGCTGAGTCAGAAGCGCGCCTTGCCAGAATTCGCAATATGATTCTAACTTTCAACAAACATGGCGTTACACTTGAAGTGATCCAAGCTGCAAAGACTGTTTCGGTTATTAAAAAAATGAGCTCCGAGGCACTGACTGAATGTATTGCTCTGACGACACATGCCACAAACAACGCCGTCCGTATGTTGGAGCTAGGTGAAAAGTACACAGGCTTCGGTATCCCAGATTACACAAAAGCATTCTCATCTGTTCCAGCACTTGCCTATACCTATTCCACTATCGGCGAACTGATGGCTGAAGAGTTGAAGTCGCGATGAAGCTCCTCGTCCTCCTGCTCTTAGCCTTGTCCTCTGTGGCTCAATCTGCCGAAACTTCTTGGATGGAAAAAGCCAAGGAGTATCTGCCCAATGCCGTAGCCATAGATCTGGCGTCGAACAACACCATGGTGAATCTCACAAACCGTGAGTCCATTTCATCTGCGAATGCCAGCGTCTCCAACAGCGAAGGTTTGGGAAAATTCGCCAGCGCCCTCAGTCTTTCTGTTGCACCATCAAAAAATCAAGGCAATGGATTTGGTTTCAAGGTAGGTCCTGAGTTGACCTTCGCCTTCAACAATCTTCGCTTTAAATCTGATTCCGCACTTCTTGACAGCACGGACTTTCAATTGCTGCGCACAAGCCTTGGGGCTTCACCAGAGGTGAACTACAAGACGAACCTGGGAACGTTCTATGCCTCTCTAGGGCTTGGCCTTGCCTATAGCTGGATTTCATGGTCCTCGCCAGCATCAGGTGATAATATCTCCGGCTTCAATTTAAATTTTATTTTATCCATCGGCTACTACGTTTATGCCTCAGAGAACATGCTTGTGAAAGTCTACACTCGCTCTATCACTGAAGATAAAAATATCTGGAACAAAGCTCTTGATGCGTCTCAAGGATTTGATGTCCCGGTCGAGAGCGTCAGCAATAACATCGTGGGTTTTTCTTTCGCCTACGTTTTCTAGTAACAGAAGTTAATTATCAGCTGAATTTTTCAAATATTTTCGCGCTAAATGACAATCGCTCTGCTGTAGTTGAGAAACGCCACTCCTCCTATTGACGAAAAAGACTCCCACCCCTTAGATCGACTCCGAAGACTTTGTTAATCACTATTCACATATGTCAAAGGAGACTCTCTATGATGAAGTCCATGATCCTTGCCGCCGCAATGCTATTTACACAATTCGCAAGTGCTGCTACTTCTGAACTGACTGTTTATTCTGTCTATGATGCCACTCGCTTAGGCCCTGTTTTCCAACCCTTCACGGAAAGAACTGGCATCAAAGTAAATATTATTTCTGGTACAAGCGATGAGCTTGCTCAGCGTATGAAATCCGAAGGTGACACATCACCAGCAGATATCTTGATCGATAAAGATCTTGTCTATCAAGGAGCTGCACAACGCTTGGATCTTTATCGTCCGTTTGCGTCTGCAACTATCGAGAACGGCGTTCCTGCACAGTTCATTGAATCTTCTCGCAACTGGTTCTTGATTTTCTATCGCGCGCGTATCATCGTTTACAATCCAAACAAAGTACAAGAATCAGAGCTTTCGACATACGAAGCTTTGGGTGATAGCAAATGGCAAGGTCGTCTGTGTGTTAGAACTTCCGCAAATTCTTACAACGAAGCTTTAGGTGCTTTCTTTATTAAGCACTTCGGCCCTGAGGCTACTTTGAATATCTTTAAATCGTGGGTTAAAAACTTCTCTGTGGCTCCAATCAAAGGTGACACGGATGTGATCAAGGCTGTGGCGGCTGGCACTTGTGATGTGGGTATTGCTAATTCCTATTACTTAGCTCCACTTGTAAAAGCAGATCCTACTTTTGCAGCCCGTCCGTTCTTCCCAAATCAAAATACGACAGGGACCCACATCAATGGTGTCGGTGTAGGTCTTGCGAAGCACACGAAGAATGTGTCTGAGGCAACAAGGCTTCTTGAATACTTGGCTTCGGCAGAAGTTCAAACTCCGGTCGCTGCAGCGTTCAGCCAATATCCAACAAATATCAAAGCTGAGATGACAGACATCTTGGTGAAGTTCGGTCCTTACAAAGCAGATGCGACAAATATCGGTGAACTGACACCTTATACAAATCAAGCCAAAGACTTGATGAATCAAGCTGGCTACAAATAGTCCGAAAGAGCCGCCATCTTCATTCGGAGATGGCGCGCTTCTCGCTTAATTGCACTTACGATCATTATTATAGAAGAACCAATGGAAGCCATCTCCCGGTGCGCCTTTGCAGTCCTGAACACGGAAGGCTTCATTAATGGCGAGCATGTCTTGGAATGAAGGCAAATAACCGTTCTTTTTATAGAACTCAGCTTCTTTCTTATAAAGATTCTGCTCCAAAATAGTCGCCACTTTTTCAAATTGCACAGTAGTCTTAATACTTTCTATGGGCATGTATTTCGGAAGAGTCTCTGCCGCTACACCAAACTGACGAACAAGCTTTGCAAGCAGCGCCTTGCCGCTGTGAAGAGGCGCAAAGTGGAAGTTATAGCCCTTCTGGATCATCCAACTATACACGCTTTGCAACACCGCATCTTGCATACGAACTTGGCGCAAAAGAGGCATATGGCGATACTCAGCTATGAAATCAAAGCGCGGATCGACCTCAACATCATAGGGCGCAAATAACGACGTTTTAGTCACCCCTAAAGAACGAGGAAACTCATTGCCGTCAAATTTCGAAACGCTGCTGCGAAACTTGGGAATCATCACCTTCCCGCCGGAAGCCTTATCAAAGGCCATGCGCAGAACCTCTGAGCAAAACATCGTCGCATAATCATCATCATCCATGGCGAAGTCATACTTGATGCCTTTGCCTTTATTTAAAGCCCCTTGAGCATGATCGTATAACAAACGCGCGGCTTTTTTGGACAACTCACGATCTGGGTATCGGAAAAGAGCGACACGAGCATCGGGTTCTTGACGCCATTTTTCTAGCGGCGTCACGATCACACCGTATTGAATCAATGCTTCAACAACATACTTTTTCCCGGCCTTATCCTGACCCACCACTGCCAAATGAGAGAAGTTTCCCTCTTCATCTGCGATACGCGCAATCATCGCTGACACATAGGACTTCCCGCGAATCAACATCACGTCACCGGCTTCCAGTTCGAAACCAGAAAACTTCGGATTGGTCCATGTACTCGGCTTTTCGTTGGTCATGATAGGCGCTTTTTTGAAGGTATAAATCTTTTGAGCATAGAGCCAATCCAAAAGATATTCTTCCGCGAAGCGCGCGTACTGAAAGCCCTCTCTCATCTTATTCACACACGCTTTATTCAAGTCATTGCGTGCATCAAACTCTTGAAGCTTTTCATGAAGTGACACACGAATTTGAAAGACCGTATCTAAGACTTCGGGACCGCGAGTTTTGAGATTTTCCTTTTCCACTTCTGTCTTTGGCACGAAGTGGTCCGCTGGCAGATAGAAAAGATAGTCTGTAATATCATTTACGAACTTGGAACAGGTCTGAGGATTGAAGACTTGCGGATTATTGACATCGGCAAGAACTTTCTGACTGCCAGAAATAAGCTCACTCACGCTGGCTGGATTCCGGTATGAATTAACTTCGGCTGTTTTCAAGGAACTGCTGGTACATGCTGTGATCAAAACAGTGAGCGCCAATGCCGCGCTATAAATGAACCTTTTCATAGGTATTCCCCCGAAATCATTATGTTTATTGTTTCGGTTTAACAGGGAATTTCTTAATGTTTTTGGAGAATAGCAGAGCCTCGCCGTCTCAGTTTGTGACGGCAGAATTTTCCTATGGAGTAAACCTTTGGATCTCGCTACTGAAGGATTGCTCCCCGATCGTCAAATCCATCTGATTCTGCTGCACCAAGAGCGACCAGCGATTGTTCTTTTCAACTTGTTCACCTAAAGAATCCATAAATTTAGAATCAAAGGCAAAGATCTGAAGCTCATGGGCCCGATGGACCTCATTGTTCTTAATCTCCGTCATAAGAACTTCGGGATTTTTATAGGTAAAGACCCTGACCTCTTTAGCCGCCTTAGAGGCCTTATGCAGTTTGCGCGCGGAAGGATTGCCAATCTCGATCCACAAGTCTGTGGAATTGTGCAGGCCCACCTTACGCAAAGCTGGTGCCTCGGGATCTGCCAAACCACCGGGAGTGAACTCGAGCCCCTCTTGATAGGCCAAGCAATAAGCCAAGACACGACTAAGCATATAGGGGTAGGTTTCAGAAGGATGCTGCGCCACGCGGAAATCTAAAGATTCATAAACGCCGCGATCCACATCCGAGAGTTCAATTTGAAAACGATAAAGCATCCGCCTAAGGTACTCCCCGCCCCGTAACGAAGCAAGGAGTGAAAGACCTTAATTTTGAGCTACGCCTGGTTTTGCCTCCGGCATATCCAGGAATGTGACCTTGCCGCTGGAGATGTCATAC
>JAGIAF010000059.1:5485-5811 GCA_017745015.1 Bdellovibrio sp.
ATTTTTCGCCTCCATGTCACGAATGATTTGGCTCTTCTTACGAATATTCTCTACCACCATTTTCACATTCACTTCGGATACATGGTCGATATCCTCATAAGATTCTTTATTAAACTTCGGCTTGGACTTTTTCACTTGCGCCACTGCCGGTTGAATCTTCTCCAGCAATCCCGTCAAGTGTCCCAGCTTTACATCTTGGCAAGCGCCTTTGACAGCTCCGCATTTAGTATGACCCATAACGACGATGAGCTTTGCCCCCGTCACCGCAGTCCCAAACTCCATGCTTCCCAAGATATCATCGTTTTCAATATTACCTGCGACACGGG
>JAGIAF010000059.1:5821-14029 GCA_017745015.1 Bdellovibrio sp.
GCACGGGCCACAAAAACTTCACCGATCCCTTGATCAAAGACGATTTCCGGTGGCACGCGAGAATCCAAGCAGCTCAAAATCACCGCATAAGGCTTTTGCCCGTCTTTGGATTTATTAATTTGATAGTGAAAATCGTGGCCAGCATTTTCGTTATTGAGGAAACGAAGATTACCTTCCTTCAAAGCCGCAAGCTCTTCTTGAGGAGTCGCCGGAGCCTTTGTTTGTCGTTCTGCTGCCAAGACAGGATTAACCATGGCGCAGATAAGCAGGGAGGAAGCCCAAAGTATCCAAGTTCTTTTAATCATAGATGCTCTCTTTATAGCGATTTGAATCAAAAAAGCCGGTGAAGAATTCACCGGCTTAACTTTAAGATCTATTGAAGTTGTTTCTTCAAGAAGATGCTGTGCTCAGAAAGGATCGCGAGATATTTCGCCATCATGTCTTGCGGATAATTTGTTGGATCATTGTACTTAGCTTGGAATTCAACGATCAATTGGTATGTCTGCTCGCTATCCAAATCCTTCACTTCTTTATTCAAAGCTTGCTCCGCAACTCCATAAGCATTTGTGCTCATATCTTGATAAGTCGCCTTCAAGAAGCTTTCTGGTTTACTGCCCGCAAACAACTTGAAGTACTTGTTTCCTTCTGTGTCAGCTTGACGGAATGTCAAATTCTTCGTCGCCAACTCTTTGCGATACTGAGTTGGAACGAATTTACCTAACTTAGAAACCATCATTTCATAGATCTTTCTAGCACGGCTGTCTTGCTTGCTCGCCTCTTGTTTCTTTTGGAAATCAATTGCGATATCAATCAAATTTTCCGCAGTCACGATACGGCACGTTTGATCCGATTGGAAAGATGACAAGAACACATCAAATGTCTCTGTCGCCATAGCTTTATAGCCTTGATCGGCAGCACTGTCAGGACGGCTGGCATTGTGGCGCTCAGCGAAGAAGTTCAATAAAGTCAAAGTATACTCTGTCGATGCAAAGTTATTGTTACCTGATTTGATTGTTGCGATGAAATCGGCCACATACTTTGTGAATTCTTTGCTGGCGTATTTTTCCTGCCATGTACCCGCTTGTGCGGATTCAGCACGACCGGCCCACAATTGAACCGTATCCAACTTGTCTTTAAGAATCGCATCGAACTTCTTCGAGCAAGAAGTTTCTTCACGCAATGTCAGCTGCGGAATCTCGGCAACTGAAGACGCATTGATTTCCAATGCAGCATTGCCACCCATTGCTTCTGCTTGAATCTCAATTACAGAAATATTTGCTGTCGAAGTAAAGTTTTCGGAAGGAATCGCTGCACCATTGTCAGCCAAAACGATATTTGAAAAGGCTTTCACAGGAATGCGATCGTTTTTGTCTGTGATCAACGTCACGCCGACAATTTTCACCTTTCCCATTTTAGATTTTGCTTTTAATGAAGTCAGGGGAACTGCTTTCGCAAGATCCAACTTGTACAGGGCTCCCCCATTTTTACGAGTGATATCACCAATGCGTCCCGTGCCCTCGTAAGGCACCTGCGGCGACTGCGGAGGTTGTGTGGCTGGTGCTTGCGCATCTACGGTGCCAGTGTAATAGATTGGATAATTTGCCTCAGCATGTACAATCCCCGGAGCAACCAAGAGGATTGATGCCATGATTTTATGAGCCCATTGACGTTCCATTTTTCGATTCCTTTCGTTGATTAGATAACCCGGCCTTTTGTCTTGAGTAGTCATCTGAATCGGTAAAAAGGAAAATCTCGAACAAAGAATGATAATGTTGCTTAAAATCAAAATTGCTAGGGCCCTCACTGAGAATTAACAAGGGCGCGGGCGCCTTAAAGGCTATTTGTACTCATCAAAAAATAAAAAGCCGGTAACTTTGCAGTACCGGCTTTGTATGAGTATTTCATTTTAGAAACCACTCCGGCAATTCCGGAGTGTCTTTAGTTAGTAGCGTTCAATTGCAAATACGCCGCGGCAGCCTTGATCAACCCAGATACGATCGCCAGCAAGGCCGAAAGTTCTGTTTTGCTCGCAACGTGCGCTCGAACGTTGTTTTGCCAAATAGAAGTTGCGGATGCCATATGGATTTATGTAGCAAGAGTTGTAGCGGTTGCCTTGAGATTCACAAGTAACAAACTCGACACGCGGTTGATCGTGGTGTGGTGGTTGTGGTGGCATCGGAGGTTGCGGAGGCATTGGTGGATTGTGTGGACCACCGTGACCAGGGCCATTGCCAGGACTGCCTGGGCCGCCATGACCAGGACGGTTGTCGCCTGGGCGACCTGGTGCTGCGATCTCTTCGTTCGCGTTGTTAAAACCGTAAGCGTGAGCAACTTGAGCAAAAGCGCAAAGAGTTGCAAGTGCAAGAATCATCTTTTTCATTTTATCCCCCAATGGTGGTATCGTTGTTGCGCGAACCATACCCACATTTTTGGATGTCATAAAGAAACCTTTAGTTCGCAATGCGAATGACGGCAGCGTGCTTCATGCAATGGTAAGCAAAGTATTTTCGTGCGTACACATTGTTAACAGTGACAGCGAGTAAGAACATTTTTACTCTTAGTATATGAAGAAATATTTTGGTGCAAAAGAGCTCGGTTGTATTGCTCTTATAATGCTACTCGCAACAATGGTGCAGATTTGGGGTTCACAAAAATCTCTGGACATTCGCTTGTACTACACAGCCGCCGACGCTAAGTCGTTTTTCGCCGAACTATCGCCCGCAGAAACAGCCGCATATATTCGCCATGAGCTCTTTGATTTAGCTTTTATCGGAACTTACAGTTTACTCTTTTTTTTCTGGCTGCAACGCCTCTTTCCTCAGAAAAAGCTTTTCGTCGCATTGGGCTTTGTTCCCGGCCTTCTTGATTTCATCGAGACAACCTCTATTCTTGGCGTGCTCTTACAAGGGCTCCAAGAACCTCCTTTGTGGCTGGGCACCGTCACTTTCTTAAAATGGTTCGGAAGTATTTGTGTTCTTGTTCTGCTTATTTTCGGCGGACTTCGCCGCGCAAAAAATTGATGAGAAATAGCCGTTAAATGCGTCCCTACGGATCTATACTGTCTATACGTTAAACAATAGCTCCCTTTCATCAGAAAAAAATTCGTTTTTGAGAGGGAAAACAGGTTTCCTCTTGCGGATTTTCCCTAGGACTGGCTTATTACGGTGCTATGGAAAATCAAAGCTTAAAACGCCCCGAACTATTGCTCCCTGTAGGTACTAAAGAAATGGCAATGGCGGCCATCCACAATGGTGCCGATGCTATCTTCATGGGGATGCCGGGGTTCAATGCTCGCGGCAGAAGCTATGACTTCCAAATCGACGAGGTGAAGGAGATCATCGATACCTGCCACCTTTACGGCGTAAAAGTGAATATGGCTTTCAATATTCTGATGTTCCAAAGTGAACTGCAAAAAGCCATCGACGTTCTTGAAAAAGTCCTCCCGTTGAAGCCAGACGCCCTTATCGTTCAGGATATCGGCCTTATTCGCCTGATCCGGCAAATGGCGCCAAACCAAAGAATCCATGGTTCCACGCAAATGAGTATCAGCAACGCCGAAGCTATCAATTGGCTCGACGATATGGGCATCCAACGCTTCGTTTTGGCCCGTGAGAACTCTTTGAAAGAAATTCAGGCCATCAAGATGGCGACAGACAAGGAAATCGAAGTCTTCGTTCATGGTGCTCTTTGCGTCAGCTACTCTGGCCAATGCTTCACTTCTGAGGGTATCGGTGGCCGTTCTGCCAACCGTGGGCAATGTGCGCAAAGCTGCCGCTTCAACTATGAAATGTACGTGGATGAAGAAAAACGCGATCTGGGTAGCAAGTCTTTCTTGGTTTCCCCTCAAGATCTTTGCGGTATCAACGAAGTTCCATCCTTGTTGGAATCCGGTGTTGATTGCTTTAAAATCGAGGGCCGTCTTAAAACGCCTGAGTATGTAGCAACTGCTGCGCGTAGCTTCGATGAGGCGATCAACTCAGCTCAGCGCAACTTGGCTCCTAAAAATCCAATCCTTTTGAAGAAGCAAATGGCGACCGCCTTCTCTCGTGGTTTCTTCAGCGGTTGGTTCCATGGCGTTGACCATCAAAGATTGGTTGAAGGCACATTCAGTGCACACCGTGGTTTTGAGTTCGGTAAAATCACGAAGGTTAAAGACAACTCCTTGGAAGTGGAAATTTCTGAAGAGCACGCCCAACAAGGCCTCAAAGCCGACTTCATCCAAGCCGGTGACGGGATCTTGTGGGTTTACCAAGATCGTAATGGTCAAAGCGCAGAAAAAGGCGGCTTCGTATTCGCTGTCAAAACTTTGAACCCTCGCCGCTTTGAACTTGAGTTCTCTCGCGAGATCTCGTTGAACGAAGTCTTCGTCGGCGCACGCGTATTCTACAATCACGATAAAGATCTTAAACGTGACGTGGCTTTAAGTGTTGAAGACAAACAACGCAAAAAACGTCTGCCAGTTTCTGTTCACGCCGAAGCTTCTTTGGGTAAGCCACTTAAAGTGACTTACTCTGACGGCCAATACACTGTGACGGGTTTCTCTGAAAACCTTTGCGAGCCTGCGAAAAATAAAGGTCTAAACTCTTTAGATTTGCGCGAGGAACTTTTCGCTTTGATGGGAAGCACCTTCCGTGGCGAGCAATTCACGAGTGAAATCGATGGCAGCACGCCATTGTTCTTGCCGAACAAGCAAGTTAAAGAATTGCGCCAACAACTTGTCAAAGAGTTGACGGACTTGCGCATTCAAAACGGTCCGGTCCATGAATTGGTTCCAACTCCTATTGTTGGCGAGTGGATCGAGAAAAACAAAACGACCGCTCGCACCAACGCGGGTGTGAAGCTTAATTTGCTTTTGCGCGAAAAAGGCCAAGTTGAAGACTTCGTTAACGCCGTCAAAAATGGCGAGCTTACAACTGATGGTTTGAACCTCGTGATCTTGGATTTCGAATTCGGTTTGGATTTCGAGCCGAGCTTGAACTTGCTTCGCGAAAACGGAATCAAAGTTGCGATTGCGACAACTCGTATCTTAAAACCAAACGAGCACCGTAACGTTAAGCATCTGCACAACCTAAAACCTGACGCCATCTTGGCAAGAAACTTGGGAGCCGTTCAATACCTGCAAGCCAACGGTTATCAAGGTCAAATTCTTGGCGACTTCAGCTTGAACGTGACGAATCACCTGACGTCTCAGTATTTGCTCGATAAAGGCCTTCACAGCCTTTGCTTGGGTTATGACTTGAATAACATCCAGGTGAGCGAATTGATCCAAGCCGGCCAAGCTGAGCGCTTTGAAGTGACAGCTTACCAATACATGCCAAGCTTCCATATGGAGCACTGTGTGTTTGCAGCTTTCCTTAGTAAGGGTTCAAGCTTCAAAGATTGCGGTAAGCCTTGTGAAAAACACCAGGTGAAGCTGAAAGACCAATTCGGCAACTGGCACCAAATCAAGCCCGATCAAGAATGCCGTAATACGATGTACAATGGTAAGTCGCAATCAGCGGCTCGTTATATCAAGGAGTGGGAGTCAGCCGGCCTTGGTTACATCCGTTATGAGGCATTGAAAGAGCGTTCATCTGAACTTATCACAAAGATCCGAGGTCACTTGGACTTCATCAATGGTAAGAAGGAATTGGATTCTTTGATCAAAGATCTTGGTAACGTGGAAAGCTACGGATTGTCTGAGAGCCACTTCCAACGTGAAAAAGAATATCAAAGCCGCAAGAAGTAGGCTTTAGAGGTAACAGTTCCCTTTTTGTTTCGCGCAGCAAAACAAAAAGGGAACTGTTACCTAAATTTAGATTTCAGATATTTTTCGTACTCTCTCAAGATATTGTTCATCACACCTTTTAAGAGTTCATCAAAGGCCGGGTCTTGCCCTTGCTCCCCGCTCATCTTTACGAAGTCTGCAAGAATTTGCTCCTCGCGCTCGGCATTGAAAAATGGCAGGCTTTGCTCTTGTTTGATCTTCCAAACATCCATCGTCAAATCACGACGGCGCTTCAGCAATGCGTGAAGGTCTTTATGGATCTGATCGATTTCTTGGCGAAGCTCTGGGATTGTTGCCATCTCAATTACCTTCTTAAAAATTAGTCCAAACGGAACAAAGCAAACTTCAAATAACGAAGCTCTGACATCGCCATCGGATAAGGGTGATCCACGGGCTGGCCGCCGATATAAACCAAGGTGGCCTTCTTACGAGCTTTAGAGAAGGCCTCTTGGCAGATCTCCATGAACTGGTTCGTAGAAATGTGGCTGGAGCACGAGCTTGCCGCAAATAGACCTTCTGGATTCACAAGCTTAATCGAGTTCGCAAATACCTTCGTATATGCGGCCTTGGCTTGCTCCACCGACTTCTCGTTCGGAGCAAAGCTTGGAGGATCGGTGATAACGATGTCGTATTTTTTCTTCTCGGTGTTCAATTGCTCAAGATAAGCAAAGGCATCGGTCGCAACATCGTGGTGAACGGTTTTAAGTCCGTTGATCTCAAAGTTGCGATCTACGGCTTGAATAGCCACTTTTGCGATATCAACTGAAGTCACTTCTTTAGCGCCGCCCTTAGCAGCGAAAATCGAAAATCCACCCGTATAGCTGAACAGGTTCAGAACGGTTTTATCTTTAGCGAAGTTTTGGATCATCTTGCGGTTATCACGTTGATCCAAGAAGAAACCTGTCTTTGCGGCATCACGAATGTTCGATGCGAACAAGACGCCGTTTTCCAAGAATTGAACTTCAGGAGCTAGAGTGCCTACGATGCTCGTGCCCTTTTCCTCAGCGTCATTACGGCGCTTCAGATACACGCATTTAATTTGCGGGAAAGCCTCTTGGATCTTCTCTGCAATGGCCGGAGCATTCCAGGTCTTTTCCATGATAGCATGGTCATGCTTGATAACGGCCGTGTCGTTGTAGATATCCACGATCAAACCTGGAAGACCGTCGCCTTCCCCGTTGATCAAACGGAAGGAGTTCGTCACGGACAGATCAAAAGTACGACGAATCTCTACAGCCTTACGCCATTGAGACTCAAAATAAAGCTCCAAAGTACGTTTGATGTTATTACGTCTGAAGATAGGCTCATCAGCCAAAAGAAGAACGCGGAATTTCAGCTGCGTATCGTTCTGCCAGATTCCCAAAGCCAGGGTCTCGCCTTTATAGTTCAAAAGGTGAATGCCCGACTTAACGGAACGCCCCTCATCAAAGCAATTGGCGAAGATCCAGCGGTGCCCTTGCTTAAGGTGCTTAGTAACGTCTCGCTTAAGCTCAATCGTCTCAACGGTATCTTGAAAAGTGACGGCAGCAGAACTCATATTTTGAGGGTCTCCAGAGGGGTTTATTTTTAAGCTAAATCCACCCTGTCCACAAGGGAGAATTTTTCATGCTCGAGGGTTTATTTGACTCAAAATCGATTCTCGCCGACTCTGCTGCAGTTCAATTCCACCTCGTACCGTATTGGAGCTTTTGTGCCTGCACCCGTTCAACTCGATCAAAAGTTTTGGCAGAACTTTGCGAAGAATTATTGGGAAAAAAAGGCTCTTTTACTGAAGAACGTTCAATCCAGTATCCATGAAATTAGCGCTGACGAGGTCTTCAAACTGCTCGTTCTTTATGCGGACCTGTGCCGCAAACGCCATGATCCTGAAGGTTTTAAGTTTTTTATCGATGGTTTTAAGGCCGACGCCGGTGATGTCCTGCAAGTTTTGCCTGAAAAGAAAGATAGATCCCTTCAGGGATATCACGCGCGCATGGAAAAGCTCTTCCCAGATTACTGCCTTGTCTGCGATGAGCTTTTGACAGTGAATTTGAATAAGCAGCACCTGCTAACTCATTTCACGAATTCCCTCTATCATCACATAGGCTTCCCGAATCGTTTTACGGAAATGGGACTTTACCTAGGCAACTATCGCAAGACTCCCTTTGGGGTGCATGTGGATTCCTGTGGAGTCTTCAGTTTTCCTGTCGCCGGCACTAAGAGCTTCCGCCTGTGGACGCCGGCTTTTGTGAAAAAGAATCCTGCCTTGGATCGCGCCTTCAACTATGACAAATACAAAAAAGCCTCTGAACTTTTGCAAGCCGGTCCCGGTGATATGACTTACTGGCCGTCTTCTGCGTGGCATATCGCGGAATCTGATGGTTCCTTTAGTGCCACTTGGAGCCTGGGCGTCTGGGTGGATCAGCCTCATAAAAATGTTTTCTCTGAATCGCTGCAAGATC
>JAGIAF010000005.1:0-7750 GCA_017745015.1 Bdellovibrio sp.
CTGAGATAGACCATAGTTAAGTGAAATTTTAAGCTCCCGATCTGTCTTGTGATGTCGAAGAGAAGTGCATCGAAATCGGCCTTGGGAGAGTCCTCAGTAAGCCTTTTAAGCTCAGCATCTCCTGACTGCAGGGATTGTACTTGAAAATCCAATGTCGCATTGAAAGCGCTGGCTTTGACGGTGTCACGACCGGCAAAGATTAAATCTAACTGCTTTTGAGCGGCGGCATTCTTTTTGGGAGCCCAGTAGGCTCTTGAAACCAAAGTAAGGTAATTAAGGCGCAAAAGAATGTCATCCGTTGAGTCCTCTTTGGGCGGAAGCGCCGGATAAAGACCGTATAAAAGCATTTGCTTGAAGTTCATCACGTGCGCTTTGGTATCGGCGACAAACTCTTGAGTAGCCTGATACAGGTGAGTTTTATTGTTCCAAGGTGCTTTAAAGATTGTGTTAGATGAGCGCTCAAAAATTGTGAGGACCACTGGAAGTGTTGCCGGTGGATAGCCATTAATGGCGACGAAGCGAATAACCGCTTGTTGAAAGAAAGAAGCTTTTTCTTCGCTAAACCCAATCAAGTGAGAGTGTTCGTGAAGCATCAAACCCAAAAGCTGGCTTTTATAATTATCAAAATGAAGTTTGGTTTTAAGTTTTAGGATGCTGACGCAGATAGAATCGGGAGATCTAAATGCCACGGCGTCTTTGTCCTCTAAGGCAGCCTTGCAAGGAACATCTCTGACAATGTGGACAGGGGTGCTTCTCACAACCTCAAGCAACTGGTCGAGCTCACTCGCGGAGATTGGCGACTGCTCTTTGTGCCATAGCCAGCTGTGAATCAAAAGCTGTTCATCGGTGGTAATTTTCTTCAACGTAGAGACTAGCAGCTCGTCGGTGACGAAATCGCCTTGTTGAGAGTCACCACCGCTGCCAATGCGAACGGTATTGGCAAATGCAAACGAGCTTGTCGCCAAAACTATGACTAGTTCAAAAATTAGTTTCATGTCGAGCTCTCCGCGATCAAATTCGTGCTGGTTGGAATCACATTCAAATTCATTTGGAAAATACGGGCTCCGCCCAGATCCTTAGAAGAGTATTTCGCAGACAGAAAATTTAAAAACTGGTCAATGTCTTGTTTCAAGTCCTGATACTCTTCATCTTTCAGAGTCATTAATAGCGTTTCCAGGTGACGTTCTTTCGGCGGCAAGGTTATGGCGTTTTGGGCCTCCATCAGGCTGTGATAGTGGAATGCCTGAATCGCGTCATTGCTGATCTCTGTCGGAATTTTTAGATCCAGATGGGTTGTGCTCCAGCATTGAGTTTCAGTGTCGAATTTAGCAAGGCCACAGTTGGCGATGTTCGCCAAAATATCTTGAACTTCGGGCAGGGGGATGTTGCAAGTATGCGCGATATAGTCCGCCGTGCATTGTAAGGGCTCAAGACTCAGCAACAAGTGCACACGCGGTGTTTTCGGGTTGGACAGAAAGCCATACACATCACGTACATGATTGTTAAATTGCTTTTTATTCAGCTTAAGAATTTTCTGAAAGAAGTATTCTTTGGTTTGAATTGTGGTGGCATCGGAATACCGAACTAAAAGTTCGAAGTATTGAGCTTCTTCTTCAGTAAGCTCTAAGGATTTCAGAATTTGGGGCAATGATTCTGGGCTAAGATTTCTTTTCTTGGCAGCTACTTGTTGCAAAAAGCTGCGACTTTTGAACCCGCATTGTGTGGCCCAGGTACCAAAAGAGAAGCCGCGCGCATGTTCCTTATGGTGGTCGTACCAATCCTGAAGAAAACGATGGTAATCGACATAGTACATAACTTGCGGTTTTTGCTTCATGAGTAGTCCCTGAGATTCAAATCTCGGGATCGGGAATACCTCATAGAATTCGGGGTGTAACTAAGTAATTTGAGTGTTCGCCAAATTCTGAGGTAAAACTGCATTTTTGCCACGGGATCTTGGCGGTTTACAAATGCCTGGAGAGCTTAGCCATTCCGGGGGAGGCTTGATGGGTCGGTCCAGAATTAAGTTCATCTTTTCCGTAGGGCCGTTCATCCTCAATAAAAGCTGTAAAGACGATTATTCAGCCAAGTTTTACCGGGTCCGCCCGGATAGTCCTGATTTTTGAATTTATTAAGGGCGGCGGCGGCCTCTTGCCGCCAAAAGCTTCTTCACGTAGCCATCGTCATCTTCGTCAAAAATATCACCGATAATTTCTTCGAAGATATTTTCCATTGTGACCAGGCCCACAATGTTTGCCCGTTCATAAATGATCGCCATATGGGAGTTTTGCTCCTGCATTTTCAATAAAATTCTGAAGACAGGTTCGAAGGCCTTGAATTTCAAAACCGGGCGAATCAACGTTTGCCAGTCGATGTTTTTATACTTACGGGCGACAAAAAACTCTTTGGAGTTAATAAGGCCGACAATTTCATTATCGTGCATCACAGGGATGCGCGTATGCCCAGAATTAACGATGATCGTTTCCACATCCTCGATGGCATCGTCTTTACGGATGTAAACCACGTCCGACCACGGCGACATGATATCACGAGCAAGCATTTTGTCAGCGCTGACAAGGTTCATCACATACTGCTTCGTTTGGTGAGGCAGATCTTCGATTTCGATGTCGTGTTCATGCTTGTGATCTTCCGCGACCAAACCAAAGCTGAAAAGTTTTAAGATAAAGTGAGTGGACTTTTCAAGAATCCAAACAGCAGGGGAGAGAACTTTCTCACCAATATAAAGAGCACGGGCGGCCCACAAAGCTATTGAAAGAGAATGGCGAAGGGCCAACGTCTTCGGTACAAGTTCCCCAACGACCACGCTCAAATAAGAGATCGGCAATACAACCAAGGCGATAGAAAGTGCATCTGCCGTATTCTGGGAGACTTGAAACATCTCGATTAATTTTGGAGAAAGCGCTTCCTCTGCACCAGCACCGCCGACCGCTGCAGCCACGGCACCTACGAGCGTGATACCAATTTGAATAACGGAAAGCGTGCGCTCAGGGTTGGCCTTCAATGCCAACAAGATGCGCGCCCGACGATCGGTATCGGAGATTCTTTGAAGCTGCATTTTTCGTACAGTCACAAATGCCATCTCTGCTCCCGATAAAAGCATATTGATGAAAAGGCAAAGAAGGACGACTAGCAGCTCAGCCACGGACAAGCTCCTTGAAAGAAAAACGCAAAATAGGATGAATTAAAATTTACGCCACTATTGTGGCTTTTGGGGGCGGGGTCAGGATTCATGGACGAAACTCTATCAAAGAAAACAAAAAGGTGCCTGCTTCTTTTTCGGAAAAAGAAGCAGGCACCTTTTTAAATTGATTTAAGGATGAAATTGAACGAGCGCATCATGGAGCTGAAGGCTTGACGCTTATTGATAAAGCCCAGATACGAGAAATTACGCACCAATGGCAAATCCAGCTCTTCTTCGCTGTGACCTGTGTAGATCACCACCGGAATTGGTTTACGAATTTTGTGAACTTTCTTTTCCGTGAGCAATCGGTCCATTAACAAGAGTGTATCGCGGCCGCCCATTTGTGGCATCTGCCAATCAAGGACCACAAGGTCGTATGGCTTATTCGCAAGAAGTGGGATGGCATCTTGTCCATCAAAAGCCATGGTCACGTCACACTTATAGTGATCAAGAATATGCGACATCAACTTCACTGAGTCCAAGCTATCGTCGATAACTAGAACGCGTGGTATGCGTTGTTTCTCCAATGAAGGAGATGATGAAGGTGTGGGTTCAAGCACCATAGAGACTCTCCTGTCTTTTGCTTACATGTTCAATTTGAACCGAAGTAGATTTGAGAATCTTCTAAAAGAGTTTTTGTGACGGGATCTTAATAGAACGTCTGTGAAAAGACAGAGAATACTCACGTTGCTCCGGCCTAAAAGCCGGAGCTGCAGCGGATTTACGCGAGTTCTTTACGTGTTTGTTCGCTCACAACAGTCTCGCGAACGACAACAACTTTGATAGAGCCTGGGTAATTACATTCTTCTTCAATTTTCGCTGCGATCTTTTTAGAAAGATCGAGTGCGTGCGTGTCGTCAACTTTCTTACCGTTAACCATCACCCGACATTCGCGACCTCCACTGAGGACAAAGCAATCTGTTACGCCTTGGAAGCTGCGAGCAATATCCTGTAGTTCAGAAACTTTCTGATTGTAGGACTCAATAGTCGAGCGACGTGCCCCCGGACGAGCACCTGACACTGCATCGGCTGCGATCACCAGGAACGCATGATCCGTGGAAGGTTGTTCGTCAAAGTGATGGGCTTTAACAGCGTGAACCACATCTGGGGCCTCACCACGAGCAGAGATAAAGTCTGCGCCAATCACGGCGTGACCACCTTCTTGAACGTGGTCCATTGATTTACCAATGTCGTGAAGCATACCTACGCGACGTGCTTTCTTAATGTCGATACCCAGCTCTGCGGCCATCAATCCTGCAAGCCAACCTACTTCGCCACAGTGGAAATATTGGTTTTGCGTGAATGAATAACGGTAGCGCAAAGAACCCATCATCTGACGGATCTCTGCATTCAAACCTTCTAGCTTCAACTCTTTAGCCAAAGAGTCGCCATCGTGTTTGATGTTTTTGAAAAGCTCTTTCTTCTGATTTTCTGCAATTTTCTTGATGAAATCAGGATTGATGTTTTTCTTTTCTTTGAAGATTCTTTCCAGCGTTCGGCGGGTCAATTCGCGGCGAACAGGGTCGAAGCCCGCAACGCCCACCATGTCCATTCCTTCTTCAACGATAATATCGCAACCGCAAGAGTCTTGAACGGCTTTGATATTTGCGCCAGCAGGGTCACAGAATAATTTACGCGCGTGGGCGTCTGGGAAGTTGACGGCGCCAATGCCACGCTCAGCGCAGTAGGGACGAGCGAAGCGATCAATGACCAAGGCCAAGATTTTCTTCGCTTTCGTTTCAGCGTGTTCTTTGGTGTCCTCTTCGTGCTCTTGAGCCAAGCGAGCGGCACGACGAACAGCTTCTTCTTCCATCATGGTTTTCAACTGTGTTTTGAATTCTTCAGCAGAAGTATTCAGCTTCGCAGTTAATTTTTGAACGAACTCGTCGTTCAAAGATTTTTGTTGTTCTTTGATCTTACCAAGTTCAGCTTCCTGACCGCGCAACGCTTGTTCTTGCGTTTTTACATCAGCTTCACGCTCTTGAAGTTTCTTTTTCTCTTCTTGAACGATCGCGTCGGCCTTGGCTTTCTTTTCGTTTGCGACCTCTTGCAAGTCTTCAATGCGACCTTCTGACTTCAGCATGTCAGGTTCCACTTTGGTCCACATTTCCATTTCAATTTCTTGCACGCGCTCTTTTTGCTCAAGCTCTTTCAGCTCGATAGCTTCGTTAGCTTCATCCACAATCTCTTGAGCATCTTCGCGAGCAATGCGAAGCGTGCGTGCTTTTTGCAACTTGTGCAAGGCCCAACCCAATCCACCACCGGCGATCAATCCAACGAGGGCTGTAGCAATCAATGCAATCATAAGGTACTCCTAACCTTGTTATTTTAACCCCCTTGAGTGAAATAACGCAAACTTTCCGAGGGTTTACTTCCTGTGTTATCAAGATTAAACTGATGCGCATTGACGAGGTTTCGGAGGTTTTTATGGGTCAAATGGAATGTAAAACACGTTGGATGGGCGGGCTAGGCTTTGAGGCTGAGTCACGTGGTCTTAAATTCAAGATGGACGCGAAAGCTGATGCCGGTGGAAAAGACCAAGGTCCCACTCCTAAAGAAGTGCTCCTTGCCAGTATCTGCGCTTGTTCCGGAATGGACGTTGCCTCCATTTTGCAGAAAATGAGAGTCGATCTTCAATCTTGTGATGTAAATGCTCAGACTGAAACAACAGAAGGTCATCCTGCGATTTTCAAAGAAGTTCAGGTTCAGTATCGTATCAAGGGCTCCAATATCAAGCCCGATCAAGCGATCAAGGCCGTGACGTTGTCGATGACCAAGTACTGCGGAGTGAGTGCCATGGTGAATCCGACCTCGCCAATTAAGTACCAAGTATTTTTGAATGATCAACAAATTCACGAAGCTCACGCGGACTTTACAGGCAATCACTCATGATCATTGATGTTGGGCTGTTCTTTCATGAATTTGATTTCACCTATGCTCGCTCTCGCGGGCCCGGTGGACAGAATGTGAATCGCACGAATTCTGCGGCGATCTTGCGCTGGAATTTGCTCAACACGCAGGCATTTCCTGAAAATATCAAAGCTCGACTCATTGAAAAATTGCAAAATCAGCTAACCGATGATGGGGATATTCTGATTCGCAGTGAAGAATTCCGCGATCAAGATCAGAATCGCTCTTCGTGTTTAAAAAAGCTTCAAGCTCTTTTGCAGAAGGCGTTATTTGTTCCTAAAAAGCGCGTGGCCACGAAGCCCACGCGCAGTTCAGTTCGCAAACGTTTGGATTCTAAAAAACGTCAGTCTGAAACCAAAGCCAATCGAAAAAAAATCTACTAATGAACTTCCGCCAGAGCTTCTGGTGGAGTGACTCCCTTTTCTATTGCTTCAATTTTGCGCGACAAGTAGATGGCTAGGATCGTAAAAGCAATGGCGATATAACCGACCGTTGTATAGTGTTCTAAACGGCCATCTGCTCCCTTGGTGATAATAATCCCTGCCACATAACTTGCCGTTGCAGATGATAGTTGCTGCACGCAACTCACGATACTCATAAAGCTTCCGCGATGTTGTGGTGAAGCGGTTCCTGAAACCAGTGCCGTCGCCGGAATCATGCGGCCTCCAGAGACTACAAAGAAAACCGAAGTGACTGTCAGTACGATCCACACAGGGCTGACTTCAAGGTGAGTGATCGCAAAAATCGGTAAGATCGTGATGGCGGCGCCATATTTAAAAACCACATGTTTTCCATAACGATCGGCCAAACGCCCGATGAACGGTGAGGTGAAAATCGTGAAAAGTCCGCCGATCATATAGATCAGCGGCAATTGCTGCTCCGTTAATCCTGCATTAGACACCATCGAGGGTGACAGATAAGGCACGATGGAGAAGTGACCAATAATCACAGCTGACATGAAGAGAAGCGCGCGCAGTTGATTGGGGTTGTTTCCAATTCTTACCAGTGATTGATAGACAGCTTCTTTAGGGCGAGTCACTTCCAAGTGATGGCGCATTGGGGGAATAAACATCCACACAACCACGCATAAAAGCAACGAAGCGACACCCAAGAACATGAAGGGTGCATGCCAATCAAACTCATTTGCCAAGAACAAACTGAAAGGGACTCCCAAGATAGATGCCATGGAGAAAGAAGTCATAATGACGCCCATGGCAGAGCCGCGGCGCTCGTAAGAAATGGAGTCGCTGACAATGGAAAGTACTAAAGAGCTCAAGACGCCACCGAAGACACCGGTCAAACCACGAGCAAAAAGAAGAAGTTCATAGTTCGGCGCTAAGGCGCACGCAATGGTGCCGATGGAAAAACCGACGAAGAAAAATAGCAGGCAGTTCTTGCGATCAAACTTATCCATGAAGAAAGAAGCGAGAAAGCCACTGATCCCAGCGCTGAATGTGTACGATGACACGAGGAGTCCGAATTGATGAGGAGAGATACCGAAGAGGCGCATCAATTGAGGGCCCAGCGGCATCATGATCATGAAGTCGACGATAGAGCTGAATTGAATGGATGCTAAGATTCCAAGCAGAATCTTTTCTTTTTTTGAAAACACAATAGGGGCATCATATTCAAGAGGTAGAA
>JAGIAF010000005.1:7849-36407 GCA_017745015.1 Bdellovibrio sp.
GGTGCTTGTGGCATATTACAGCGTGATCTTTTCAAAAACCGTAGTAGGTGAAATCACTGGGGTTGAGCGGGTTGAATTGCCAGTGGCTTTGATTGCGCGTTCAGGTGGCGACATCAATTCGCAAGTTTTCTCGTTTGCGATTGGTATCAAAGACGATAAGACTGGGCAAATCTACACGGCTTCGTCTGAGGACCGGCAGTGGGCGGTGGCTTCAAAAGGGCAATGTGCTGAAGCGGTGTTCTTGCCTTATCCACCTTGGCAGTTCACTAAAAGAGATACTTATTTTGGTGCTCGCTTAATCAAATTGTACGAATGTCCTCAAAAGTAAGGTTTTAAAATGTACGAGTTACTTCTTCTTGTTACTGCAGTAGGGGCCGGCTTCTTAGGAGCGCTCCTCGGGTTGGGAGGGGGGATCATCGTCGTACCTGTTCTCACTCTTCTTTATCATGTCGATATCCGCTATGCGATTGCTGCAAGTTTGATTTCGATAGTTGCGACATCCTCTGGTGCAGCGGCCAGCTACTTAAAAGATTCTCTGACAAATTTGCGTTTAGCGGTGTTTTTGGAAATCGGAACCGTGTCGGGTGCGATTGTCGGATTCTTGATTTCCTCATTTATCAAAGCGCAATTTTTGTTTTTGCTCTTCGGTGTGTTCTTGTTGTTCTCGGCATTGATGATGTTGAGAAAGCGTGAAGAACACTACTCGAATCACAATCACCCGTGGGCTGAAAAATTAAAATTAGATGGTGGCTTTCCTGACAAGGGCGAGTGGCGCACTTATAAAGTAGAAAATGTTCCTTTGGGTTTGTTCGCCATGTTTGGGGCGGGTGTGTTGTCAGCGCTCTTGGGTATCGGTAGTGGAATTTTTAAAGTCTTGGCAATGGATGGGGCGATGAAACTTCCAATCAAAGTATCCTCTGCGACCTCAAACTTTATGATTGGTGTGACGGCCTCGGCGAGTGCGGGTGCTTATTTGCTCAAGGGTGACGTTCGTCCCGAGATTGCTGCCCCGGTGGCGGTGGGAATCATCATCGGTTCTTTCATCGGTGCCAAAGTCATGGTGAAGATGCCAGCCGCGTTGATCCGCAAGATATTCGTGGTGGTTCTGTCGGTTGTTTCCATCCAAATGATTATGAAGGGACTCAAATAATGACAGCAGGTGAGTCTAAGCAAAACGAAGAACTTCATGATCTGGAACTGATTATCAGTAAGCTTTTGCGCGTGGGTGTGTTGTGTGCGGGTATCTTCTTGCTACTTGGCTGGTTGTGGCTTTGGTATAATAATGGCGATGTTCTTTCTTCGTTCACTACATATGAACCCCGTGGTTTCTTTGAAACAATTCATTGGGCCTTGTTAACTCAAGATCGTGCGATGCTTGTGTCGATGGTGGGCTTAGCAGTTTTGGTTTTGCTGCCCATTGCGCGCGTTTTCCTGACTGGTGTCTTATTCGTTAAGCAAAAGGACTTCATGTTGGCGTTGATGGCGTTTGCAGTTTTCGCGTGTTTGATCGCAAGCTTCTTGTTGGGTATTGATCTTTAGTCATTGCTTGGAGGAATAAGGTCTACCTATTCTCAGAAAAATAAGAAACCCCTCAACTTAAAAGACCTTTCCTTTGGAAGACCTCAAATCGAGGGGCTAGTGCAGACTGATTTTGTGTGATGAAAGCGAGGGAATGAGAACTAGAGGGAAACCACTTTCATCGAAACAGTCTGTCTAAAGATATTAAAACTCTTTCGGTGCAAATTGTCAAAACAGTCGAGGCTCATCTGAAAATGCTGGCCCTTCTCTGGTCACGGGTCCTAAGATAAATTCATGAACATGAAGAATCTCAAATACAATGCCTTTATCGCTGCCTACGGGCTTTTTAAAATTCCTCTTTTGGTCTTCTTGGGGCCACGTATTGTGGAGATGACGAAAACCCGTTTTGTTATCAAAATCCCTCTAGGATATCGTACAAAAAATCATCTGAACTCAATGTACTTCGGTGCTTTGGGAGTGGGAGCCGAGTTGTCGATCGCGGCACCTGCTGCTTTGATGATTGCAGAGAACAGATTGAAAATTGATTTTATCTTTAAAGACTTTACCGCGCAGTATTTGAAACGCGCTGACGGTCATGTGCATTTTATCTGCGATGAAATTGATGCTGTAACAGCGTTGATCGAAGAAGCGAAAACAAATCCAGGTCGTTTGGAAAGAAAAATGAAGGGCTATGCAGTTGTGCCTTCAAAAAGTGCGACAGACCCAATCATGACTTATGAATTGACTCTGTCGGTGAAAAACCGCGCTTTGAAATCTTAGTTTTAAAAGCGAAGGGGAGTTGGGGCTTAATTCTCAACTCCTAAGTGTGAAAGATTTTTTACGCTTTCGTCGTACTCTGAGATCAGCTTCTGATAGATCTCACGCACAGTTAGTATCTCTTCTACTAAGCCCACGGATTGTCCTGCTGTCCAAACTGTTTTCCAAGTTGGTTTTACCGCAGCCTCTTCCAAAGACTTCATGCCCATCAAGTGAATCAACGGCACCATATATTTTTTTGTGAGCTTGTGATCTTTAAGAACCTTCATGGCCCATGGTAAATCTGTACCCAATTTTTGCACATAAGGCGTGTTGATAACTGCAGCTGGTGTTCCTGACACACGAGTCGTCATCACGATATCTTCAGGTGTGGAGTTGATGATCGCATCTTTATAGGCTTGATCCACTTGGGCTTCTTTGCTGGCGATGAAACGTGTGCCGACGCTGACGCCGGCAGCACCTAATGCCAAGCAAGCAGAAATCATAGAGCCGTGAGAGATGCCACCGGCTGCGATGATTGGAATATTCAAACGCGTTTTCAACCACGGAATTAAAACAAGGGGAGAGATCGGGCCGGCATGGCCACCAGCTCCAGCGCCCACGGCAATCACGCCATCCGCGCCAAGATCTTGAACTTTCAAGGCGTGATCTAAGTTCGTCACATCACAGAAAACTTTTGCGCCATTCTTGTGAGCTTCCGCGATCACAGTCTTGGGGTTGCCCAAAGAAGTGATGAAAAGATTCACGCCATTATCCAAAGCGACTTTTAAATCGTCATTTTGGCGCGTGTTGCTTTTGTTAACAATGATATTCACGCCGATCGGCTTTTGGGTTTTCGAGCGCATGTCCTTCAAGGCTTCAGCGTATTTTTCGATCGGGCGATAATTCAAAGCGGGAAAAGTTCCGATGCCACCAGCTTCAGAGGCTTGAGACACAATTTCAGCGTTACTCACCAAAAACATCGGAGCTGCGATGATTGGATAATCAATTCCCATCAAATCCGTAAATGGAGTTTTAATTTTCTTGAGCATGTTTGTGTTCCTCAATTCTTTGAGAGTGATAGATTCCTTTTTGTCCTGAAAACAGATAGGCCATGACGCAAGCTAGAGCGCAAAAGACTCCTGGTCCCGCACCGAAAAGCTCCATAGCCATCAATGTACAAGCCAGAGGTGTATTTGCGGCGCCCGCAAATACAGCGACAAAGCCCATGCCCGCTAGTAAAGAAACTGGCAAGGGCAGAATCCACGCTAAAGCATTTCCCAGTGTTGCACCGATAAAGAACAACGGTGTCACCTCGCCACCCTTAAAGCCAGATCCCAGAGTGATAATCGTGAAGATCGTTTTAAGCAGGAAATCATAGGGGGCCACGTGATGTTGAAAGCTCTCCACGATCACTGGTATGCCTAAGCCCAAATAGCGTTCTGTCTGCACTAGGGCCGTCAAGACGATGATAAGAATACCACCGACGAAGGTGCGCAAGAGAGGATTGGCAAGTGCCTTCTTAAAAGTACGGGAGACGTGATGAATGCCTACGGAAAATCCCCACGCAGTTAAACCAAAAATGACTCCCGCGACTAAACACCATGCCAGATTGGCGGCAGTCGTTGGAGGGATATTGGACACATTGTAAATAGTGTGATGGATTCCCCAAGCTAAGGTGATGCGATCTGCGATTATCGCTGAAGCAAAGCAGGGAAGAAGTGCTGCATACTTAAGGCGTCCTACGGAGAGAACTTCCAATCCAAAAACCGCTCCCGCCAGAGGGGTGCCGAAGACCGACGAAAAGCCGGCAGAGATTCCCGCCATCAACAGGATCTTGCGTTTGCCTGAATCAAATTTGAAAAGATGAGTGAGTTGATCAGAAAGAGAGGCGCCCATTTGTACGGCCGTGCCTTCGCGACCGGCAGAGCCACCAAAAAGATGAGTGACGAGGGTTCCTAAAAGCACCAGGGGAGTCATACGCAAAGGAATCACTTTAGTGGGGCTGTGAATTTCATCGATGATCAGATTGTTTCCCGCTTCAGTCCCTTTGCCATAGCGAGAATAAAGAAAGGCAATTAGAACTCCGGCAAAAGGAAGCAAGAAGAGCAACCAAGGGTTTTCCAAGCGAGTGTGGGTGATATAATCCAGTGCCGCGAGGAAGCCTGCCGAAGCCGTGCCTGCAAGGGCGCCGACAAGGCAAGAAATAAGAAGCCACTGAATTGTACCTTTGATCACAAAAAAAATCCTCCCCGGACCTTTTAAGGATACGGGGAGGATTGGAGGAGGCAAGTCTTTTTAATTAAGGTTTCAAGTAACGGCTAATTAACGTGAATACTTCTTTTTTAATCTCGGCTTCACGCTCTGGGCCTTGCGGGCCAAGAAGGCTGAGTTGCAAGATGTTGTTGAAGCTGCTCACGATAAAGAGCGCAATCATATCGCGGTCACGGCCAGGGATCTGTGGCATATGAGCAAGCACGGCTTTTTGATAGTGTTCGAAGAACACGCGACGTGTTTCCCAATAGTCCAACATGCCTTGTACGCCCTGCAAAGCAGTTCTCAGCGGACGGTTGTCGTGGAAGCGAGTGAATCCGATATCGATAAAGGCATGAACCTTTGAATCAATGTCAGTTTGCTGAAGCTTCGCCAGATTTTCTTCAATGTAGGCGAGGTCTTTTTGCAAAAGATCATCAATCACGGCTGCGACAATGGCCTCTTTGTTAGCAAAGAATTGATACAAGGAGCCTATGCTGACGCCAGCCATTTCGGCGATCTTATCCGTAGTGATGGCGTGGTAGGGTTCTTGGACCAAGAGGCGAGCGCAGGATTCCACAATGCTTGCTACCGTTTCTTTAGAACGTTTTTGAACCGGAATTTTTAGCATGTACTTCTTTTCAGGATTTGAGTGAGATAATGGTGCGGCACCCATAAATTCCTCCTTTCGAGGTAGTAACTTGGCTCAGGTTCATATTCTTATATTAGGGTTTATTATTCAATACTGGATACCTAAGTATCATTTGGCGATACCTCCGTAGCCCCTGGGGGTACATATTTACTACTTCTTAACAATATTCACGAACTATCGTCTTATTCTGATATCAGGACTTGAAAAAACTCGTTTATTACACAGTAGCAATCAAAATTAGGTTCAAAATACGATTAATCTTATACTTATGCTCGAATTTCTCTACGATTTTATGAGTACGAACATGAGGTAAATGTCAGCTAAGTCCTTAGGCACCTTTCTAATATGCATGAAAATGGGCATTCCACCGGAGCCTTGTACACACTGAGTTTCAGCTCTGTGACACAATGCGAAGGTCGAAAAAACGCCCAGTGTCTCACATTTTAAAATAAACTAAATTACATTTATGATCTGCATCATCGCGCCGTTCTTTCACCCCTGAAATAATAAAGGCTCAGGAGGTGCCATGAATCTCGGAGCTAAGTTAGGTGTTTGCATTAAGAGTCAGAACAAGGAAGTCCTTTTCCAAAACGAATGCTCACTTCAGACCTGCGGGAACATGACAGGACAAGTCTGCAGCAAGGCGTGTATGAGTCTTTACCGTGAAGTTGAGGAGTGTTCCGCAATTTCCGAAGGTATGCGCTTGTTTAAGAATGTCGATGTAGACGGCCATAAAGTCGATGCAATGATCGTGAATGACGGAAGCCAAGTCATTACGTTTATGTATCCATTGGATACGGACCAAGACAAGTTCGCGAAGCAAGAAGAGTTCTTCATCAGCCGTGGTCTCACTCGCAGTGAGTTGCGTATCATGCAGATGGTGTTGCAAGGTATGACGAATGCGCAGATTGCAGAGAAGCTTTTTATTTCCA
Source organism: Bdellovibrio sp. (assembly GCA_017745015.1). Classification (GTDB taxonomy): domain Bacteria; phylum Bdellovibrionota; class Bdellovibrionia; order Bdellovibrionales; family Bdellovibrionaceae; genus Bdellovibrio. The sequence goes on from JAGIAF010000005.1 coordinate 13,961, forward strand.
AGGCGACTTTGAAAACGCATTTGAACAATGCTTATAAGAAACTTCCTGCGTCGATGCGACCGTCACAAATCCGCGCCTAAGGAGCGGGGGCGTCCATAAAGCGGTCTTCGTTGCGATCATAGAAATGTCGTGTGAGAACATACACAGGACAATTGGCGCGACGAACGACGTTGCGAGTGTAGCTTCCTAAGATGGCTGCACTCATGGGCCCGCTCTGGGCTTCCATCACGATCAAATCCACATCGTGTTGTTCGACCGTATTTAAAATTAACTCATCAATAGCTTTAAAGGAATTGTCGATCTGGAATTCGGCGACCACCCCTTCTTTTTGGGCCCACTGAACCCAGTGTTGGGCTCTTTGTGCTTGATGTTCAATTTGATGCTCGATGATTTGGTCCAGAGTTAGCATCTTGCCCTTGAAATTGTACACGCGAGGGCGTGTGTCTAAATCAAAAAGACTTTCGATAGGACGGGCAATGGCGTGAAAGAGTGTGATCTTCGCATTGAATTTTCTTGCGAGATCTAAGACGTGGCGGAAGTTTTCTTTCGAATGATCGCCAAATTCTGTGGGAAAGAGGATGTTCGAAATTCCTTTATGAGTGTTGGTGTGCGACCCCACGACAAACACCGGAACCTCTGACTGAAGAAGCAAGCTTTCCGCAAAGCTTCCCAGGATGAAGCGCTGAAAGCCCTGGCGGCCATGGCTGCCGACAACAATCAAATCCGCATGAGTGCGCGCGGCATAATCGGATAAGGCTTCTGCGGCGCCGGCGTGGGATTGAGAAGCGTGAGGGATGACCTTAGGCTCCAGTAGGAACGGCAGGTTGTAGTCTTCAAGGACCTCTTTAAAGAGAGCCTCGGCTGTGCGCGAATGATCTGTCACCCAGGTTGGGACCTCGTAAGTGGGGAGGACGATTTCATTCTCTCGCAATAGATAAAGCGGCTCTATCTCCGCCTGAGTCGCCTCATAGAGGCTCGAAAGATAATCGGCCATTCTCTGGTTGAGTTCTTTGTTGTCTTCAAATGCATCCATCGCCCAGATAATTCTCATGGTCGTCCTCCGCGTGAACGTACAGCTTTATTGCGCATGAGAACAGTCCTTGGCGGCAAGGCCAGGCCGAAGAATCTGTAAGGAAACAAGAGCTGGGGAGAAAAAGAAAAGGCCCACTTTTCAGTGGGCCTTTTAAAAGGATCTAGTTTGTTGCACCAGCGCCGCCGTTAACCGGCTCTTTCTGTTGCTTAGCAGCTTCCTCTTGTTCCATCTTCAAGATGTACTTTTTGGTAGCTTCTGGAAGTTCATTCCACATACGAAGTGAAAGGATCAAACCCATCACTGCGAATGGGATCAAGAACAATGGCCAATAGTGCCAGCTTTTCGCTGACAAGTAACCGATGGCCAAAGATTGAATGCCTGAACCGAGATAAACGCAACCATCTACGATACCCGAAGCTGTGGCAGTCATTTTTTTACCTCCAAAGTCAGCGGCAGCTGTGCCTGACATAAGGGAGTGAACGCCGATAACAGCAAGAGTCATCAAGATCGCCGCGATACCCACGATGTTTGGATCTTTCATCAAGAAGAACGACATCAAGATCAAGAGAATGATCATGATCATGTTGTTGATCGCTGCTGGGGGGCCACGGCGAGAGTTGAAAAGACGATCTGAAACTGTCCCAGAAATGAAACCACCCAGAATACCAGTCAAGCAAAGGAGCAAGCCCCAGTTCTTAATAAAGAACTCAGAAGATGCATAGTAAGCCGGATCAAAATTTTTCATTTCGTGTGCGAAAACCAAATACCATTGCATGATACCGTTACGCAAAACACCTGAAGTGAAGTCGACTAGAGCGATCGTGTACATGATCGGGCTAGAGAATACTTTTTTAAGAACCAACTTCATGGTGATCTCGACATTTTCGTCATCAGAAGAAGACGCATCCGCTGTGTCGAAATCATCAAAGTTTGCTTCCTTAGGAGAATCCTTCAGAAGAACCATATCGATCAACGCCCAGCACACCAAGATGAACGCTGGGATTGTGAACACCAACCATGTCGCGTTGGTTGTACCTGTGTCGATAGCAAAGATGTGTTGGATGAAACTTTGGAAGGCGGTGGCTTGGCCTTCGAGATGGAGTTTGGAAGCATCTACGATCGCTTGACCCCAGTCGAATGCGAAGTAAACCCCGAATGAAATCAAAGTGCCGAAGATCGCGCCGAAGACGCCGCGTTCACGAACGTGGAACCAATAAGCTTTTACTTTAATAATGGAGACGGCACCGTATGACTGGAAGAACATGTTCAGTGCGAAAAGAACTGAGAACGCGACAACCATGTTGGTTTTCAAACGACCCATAAGGTACAAGTAAGTCGCGCCACCCATGAGCAAGTTCATGATCGCAGAACCCAGAGTCGCGATGATGATACCTTTTTTACCGCCGATCTTATCGACGATCGGGCCATTGATTAGGAAAGAAAGACCGTAAGTGATTGTACCGGCTGCGAAGATTAAACCAAACTGTTCTTTGGTCATCATATCGCCCAAGGCGTTCTTAGATACATTCAAATTATAACGGCCCATGTATAAGAAGGCATAAGACATGCCCAGCGGGAACCAGTTGATAAAACGACGGATCATGAATTTACGTGTGTGACCCAGCGGATTATTCATGAAGTAAAGAATAATGACCGCGGCGAGACACAGACTCACGAGTAACAAAGCCATGGGTAGCCTCCAATGTAATTTGCGGGCTCAAGGTAAAGGAAAAGTAAAAGATTTGCAATCGAGCGGGGCGCGTAAAAGCTTAACTATCTTTAGGATTTCGTCAGGAATTCCCTCAGAGGCCTATAAATCCAGCGCATCACGATATTCATAAGATACCTAGCATTCACAATTGCGAAAGCCTGGGGAGAAATTACACTCGCGGTCTCCTCAGGGGCTTAAATTCATCCATAAGCAAAACTTATGGGAAGGACAAATATTATCGTTTTGTGCTTATAGGTCTAGGTTGATATGTTTTGTTTCAGAAGGAGACATCACAGAATGATCTCCTCCCTCGGTGAAGTTTCCAGGACCCGCTCTCAGCAAGGAAGAGCACCCGGTCCCACTAACAAATAGCCGTAATCACGGCGGTCATCATCCCTCCTTTAAAGCCCACCTCATAAAGCCGCACCGAGGCTTGCATGCGCTCTCGCTGCGCCGTATTCTCAATACCATGTCATTTAAGTATTTCCCTCTCTACGAAAAGCAAAAAGATACAACGCAATATCGCAAAATTTCCTCAGACCACGTCAGCGTGCAGAAGCTCGGCGACCGTGAAGTTCTGGTGGTGGCTCCTGAAGCTCTGGAGTTGATTGCTCAAGAAGCTCTGAGCGATGTTTCTCACTTGTTGAGAACTGCACATTTGCAAAAACTTGAAAATATTCTTAATGACCCTGAAGCGTCGGCGAATGACCGCTTCGTGGCCGTGGACCTATTGAAGAATGCGATTATCGCAGCTCAAATGGAGTTCCCATCTTGTCAAGATACCGGAACAGCCATCGTGGTGGGTAAAAAAGGTGAGTCCGTATTCACTGGTTTTGATGACAAGGAGTTCTTGTCTAAAGGCGTTTACAACACTTACCAAAAACGCAACTTGCGCTTCTCGCAAATGGCGCCGGTGACTTTCTTTGATGAGAAAAACACCGGCACGAACTTGCCAGCACAAATCGATATCTACTCAGAAAAAGGTGACGAGTATCATTTCTTGTTCCTGGCTAAGGGTGGCGGTTCGGCGAATAAGTCTTATTTGCACCAAAAAACGAAAGCGGTTTTGAATCCGGAAGGGTTTGAAAAGTTCGTCAAAGAAGTTTTGGTGTCTTTAGGAACTGCGGCTTGCCCCCCGTATCACTTGGCATTCTGTGTGGGCGGTACCTCTGCTGAAGAAACATTGAAAATCGTGAAATATGCTTCTGCAGGTTATTTGGACGGTCTTCCAACGACGGGCAGTGAGGGCGGTCGCGCTTTCCGTGACGTTGAAATGGAAAAGAAAGTTGAACAATGGGCTCGGGAGTCAGGTATTGGCGCGCAGTTCGGTGGTAAATACTTCGTGCATGATGTGCGCGTGATTCGTTTGCCTCGCCATGGTGCGAGCTGCCCAATTGGTGTCGGCGTGAGCTGTTCTGCAGACCGTAACATCAAAGGAAAGATCACCAAAGACGGTATCTTTCTTGAGCAATTGGAATTGCATCCAGAGCAATACTTGCCAAATCATTTGCAAGATACAGCAGCGGAAGCGATTAGCATCGATTTGAATCAGCCCATTGAAGAAACTTTGAAGATCCTTTCGGCACAAAAAGTGGCAACACGTGTGATGCTCAACGGTCCAATGATCGTGGCTCGCGATATTGCTCATGCAAAATTGAAAGAAAAAGTAGATCGTGGTGAAGGTGTTCCAGAGTACTTCAAGCAGTATGCAGTTTATTACGCAGGCCCAGCGAAGACTCCTAAAGGTTATGCTTCAGGATCTTTTGGTCCTACGACATCTGAGCGTATGGATCCTTACGTGGATACATTCCAAGGTCTTCGTGGCTCGATGATCATGCTAGGTAAGGGCAATCGCTCGCAGCAAGTAACGGATGCTTGCCAAAAACACGGTGGCTTCTATTTGGGTTCTATCGGTGGCCCGGCGGCTCGTTTGGGTAAAGAGTGTATCACGAAAGTAGAAGTGCTCGATTTCCCAGAGTTGGGGATGGAGTCTGTTTGGAAAATTGAAGTGAAAGACTTCCCGGCGTTTATCATCGTCGATGATAAAGGGAATGACTTCTTCAAATCATTCCTTAGAAAAGTATAAAAAAAGCCCGGTCATCCGGGCTTTTTGGCTGTGTACCCAAAAAGTGCCTGGGCACCTTATTTTGTTTCACATTGCATGCGGCAGCTGGCTTGGCAGGTTACGGTCATGGTGCTGTTCGGTGGAACGTAGGTTGGTGAGCAGCGAGAGTTGCAGATCGCCGTGTAGTTCAAAGGTCTGCCATTTTCCATTTGGCATCGCTGATCGGCATCCCACTTTGCTTTGTATTCAGCTTGATTCTCAAGATTACGAACACACATCATGCTGTTGTTGCCGTTACACATACCACTGATCCAGCCCGTGCCGGTGACATAGATAATGGACGCTAGGATAACTGAGTTCATGTTCTCTCCTGTTTAAGATGCTTTAAAAGCAGCGGAGTTGCGCCGTAGACCAAGTTCATAATTACCGGGCCCAGTAACAATCCTGAGATACCAAACATCACGACCGCGCCCACAACACAAGTAAATCCGATTAAAGGAGAGATTTTGTTGTCGCCTTTGCCGCCTGCTAGGAACGGTTTTAAAATATTGTCGATTGTTCCCGCAACCGATGCAACGACTGCCATGCCGATGGCGGCACCAATGCGATCGCCGATGAAAGCCAGAAGTGCTAAGACGAAGCCCACAGGGGCGGCACCAATGATCGGAATGAAGGATACCACAAAGGTGATCGTCACGACCAACCAGAAATCGCCCTCACCGAAGCACAAAGCGCCGAGGCCGATCAGAGATGCTTGTATCACGCCAATAACAAACGTCGAAAACAGGGTGATAGAGCAGCTATCTTTTGCCACCAAGATCAAATTTTCCGTGAGCTCGTCATCTAAAAGGCTGTATTTAACTACAAAATCTTTGATGTGTTGGGCTTTCCATAAGAGAGCGACCAAGAACAAGACGAAGATGAAACTTTGGAAAAGCAATCCTGGCAACTGGCTGACGACCTGGCTGGAGTAAGTGAAAAACCATTGGCCGATATTTTTGATCACGCTTTCAAACATTGAAGATGCCGGTGTTGCGAAATCAATGCCGGTAACATCAGTAATTTTCTTTAGAATGCCGACGATAGATGTTTTCAAAGATTGAATTTGAAACATCGCATGGGAAGCCTCGAATTGTTGAGGTGCGCTCAAGTGAACCGAGATGCGATAAATTGCCAACGCTAGTGGTAACCAGAATACGGTAGACCCCACTAGAACCACCAGCGTCGAAGTCAGGCCACGAGGGAGGTGAAGTTTTTGAGTCAGACGAGTGACGAGATTTACCAATCCCAATGCAAAGATGCCGGCAAGGACCAGCGGCACTAAGAACGGCCAATTGATAAAGACAAAGAGACTTGCCAGGACAAGGAGAAGAACCCACGAGACGATGACGGATTTATTTCTTAGAGCTTCAATCATGATTGAATCAGGCCATGTTTTTTAAAAGGTGGCAAGGGGAACCCAGTTGAACTTCTGTGAAATTCGCGCTTTGCTAGCAAGGGGAGGCTTGGATGTACAATTACACCCTTATTACGGGGAGCAGCAGCGGGATTGGTTATGAGTTGGCGAAGGTCTTTGCCGAGTACGGTCATCACTTGATCTTAGTGGCGCGTTCAGAATCAGTTCTGAATGAGTTAGCGCTCGAACTGCATCGTGAATATAAAGTGGAAGTCAAAGTCATCCCAGCGGATCTTTCCCAAGAAAAAGAAGTCTATCGCATCTTTGATATCTGTCGCGAAAATGAATGGCACGTTGAAAGCCTCGTGAACAATGCCGGTGTGGGCGACAATGAAGGTTTTGCGAATTCAGATTGGCGTAAGCAAAAACAAATGATGGCCGTAAATATGGATGCGCTGGTGCATCTGACTCATATGTTCTTGCCAGATATTATGCAGATCAGCCGTGGCGGAGTTTTGAATGTGGCCTCGACGGCGGCTTTTCAGGCGGGTCCGTTTATGGCGGTTTACTATGCGACGAAGGCATTCGTTTTAAGTTTTTCTGAAGCGTTGAATGAAGAACTGCGTGGGACCGGAGTTCATGTAACGACCTTGTGTCCCGGTCCCACAGCATCGGGCTTTCAAAAAACAGCGGGCCTGGAACACGCGAAGTTGTTTCAGATGATGCGCGTCCCAAGCTCGCGAGAAGTCGCCCGTTACGGATACAAATCATTTCGTCTAGGAAGATCAGTGGCCATCCATGGTTGGCTCAATCGCCTTGGCGTACAACTTTTAAGAATCAGTCCACGTGCCCTAATTGTGCGCCTCGTGCGTCTGCTTCAAGCAAAATAGTTTTGAACACTCCGGCTTCACCGGAGTAGACCGTCTGCCTACCGAGTTAGGAACTGCACACCCAACTCTTGAGTATGGGTCTCTTCATTCCATTTCGACCAACGAACTTGGCCTTCCATGGAAATATATTCGCCGTTTTTATCTTGATAGGTCAGATTCACGAAATCCTTCTTGGTATAGAAAGGTGCTTGAATCTTCATGCAAGAGCCTAGTGGTGACAGGTTCTCGAAGCTGCCTCCCAAGATAGGTTGGAAGCCTTTGTTTTCTGTTCCCAATGGCAGCTTCGACGGGCTCAATAAGCCGCGCTTCGCATGTGGTTCGCGTTTTTCTTCTCGCAACTCCACGGTCTTGCCATCGAGATATTTATGGATATTTTTAGCGACATTGGATTCTTCGGTTTTCCAAAGAACAATAAAGTTGTTGTCGGCCTTTAGGCGAATCTTCATGTTGGCTGATAACTCGCTTACTACGAACATCACTTTCAGATTGCGCGTGGTTTTTTGTAGGTGCGAGTAAAGCTCAAAGTGGCGAATTTCTAAGAATGGTAAATAGGCGACGATGATTTTTTCTTCGAAGGAATACTCATGCATCAGTTCGCGCAAGGAGTAAGGGTTTTCAACGATCTTAGTGGAAAATCCTTTTTCTTTTTTAAATTGCGGTGGCAATGCGTGAATACCGGTAAGAAAAATATGTGCTTTCATTTGAGTGACCCTCCCCTGGGTAGCTTGTGGAAAGCTATAAAGCAAAGGGAAGGCCAGAGTGAGATTGAATAGAAAGCCACCACGCTTGAAAAAATTAGACAGCTGTCAGGGTTTTGCTAACAGGCCGTTAAAGCTAACAGGGTGGAGCTTATAACGAACCTATGTGACTTTTTGACCTTGAGACCAAAAGTTAGCTGACTCCACAAGTCCCGACAGGACGGAGTGGAAATGGCTTTGGGTCTGAAGTTTCTCTTTACCAAAGCGTTTCTCAAGTTCGCCACCAATAAATGGAACTTTGGCTGTACCGCCCGTAAGGCAGACCAGATCCACTTGTTCGGCGGCGACGCCAGCTGATTCCATGCAGCGATCCAAAGCTTCAAAGATCTTCTCTTTTGTTTGTGCAGCCCAATCAATGAATTGCGCGGCAGTGAAGGTCTCTTCGATTTCTAGGCTTGGATAATCAAAAGAGAAGACCGTCTCAGCACTCGCAGAAAGACCGCGCTTGGTTTTTTCGATGCTTTCGAAGAACGGGAAGATCTGTTGGTCTTCCATTAAAACAAATAATCTTTCAATGGCCTCTTTGTCTTTGGATGTGAGGGAGCATTTTTGCACTTCACGGATGAATTCGAAAGTATCTTTTTCTTTAAGATGCACGATGTGTGCGGGGTGATTCAATTTCATCGACACGGCGGGCGGCATGCTCAGTACATTGCTGCTCATGGGCAGGCGATAGCGAGATTTTGCGCCGAAGTATTCATTCAGACGGTGACTCATAAAGACGCTATCCAAGGCATCCCCAGCAAGAGGACAGCCATCGATAGCCAGCACGTCGTCATGAGTGAAGTTCTCGGGGCGCAGACGAATCAAAGTAAAGTCCGAAGTACCACCCCCGAAGTCGCCAATCAGAACGATCTTTTCCTGAGTGATCTGTTTGCGATAATCAAAGGCCGCAGCCAGAGGTTCCGGAACGAATTGCACTTCGGTGAAGCCCGCCATCTTCGCGGCTTTTTCCATACGATGCAAAGCAAAGCCATCCGCCACAGGATCCATAGAGTAACGGGCTGGGCGACCGATCACAGCTTTTTTAACTTCGTGATTTAAGTGGTTCTCGGCGCGTTTCTTAAGTTCTAAAAGAAATATTCCCACCATATTTTCCAAAGTGACGATGCGATTTTCGATCACTGTGCCGAGGTAGTTCTGATTGGGCAGATGGGATTTGAATGAACGGAACAGGCGACCTTCCATATCTTGTTCGATGTATTGCTCAATGGCCTCAGCACCGTAATAACATAAATCAGGATGAGGGAAGTAAAGCAGGGTGCGCATCATCGTGGGATCTGCGGACTTGGGATCTAATGGCAAAGCCCCCAAGGTTTTCCCTTGGTGAACAGCTCCTACGAGGGAGTTGCTGGTTCCGAAGTCGATGGCAAGAAAGGAGTCTGACATATTGCAATTCCATTTTATTAAGGTCACACTAGAAAGAGATATGTTATCACTGGGAGCGCGTTGTGGATAAGAGAAAACTGATTGAACACTTCAGAATCGAACTGGAAAAAGATCTAGAGATTCTTACGGCTTCCGCAAAGGCGACCATGGACTCCGTAGCCCATGAAGAAAGCAAACCCGAGAACGAGTATGATACCCGTGGTCTGGAAGCTTCTTACCTAGCTCGTGGCCAAGCCAAACGCATCGGGGAAATTAAAGAACTTTTGGTCGTTCTTAAGCACGCCAACGTGAAGGATTTCGGTCCTGATGATAAAATATCTGGAACGGCCTTGGTAGAAGTCGAGCACAATGGCAAGGTGAGTTTCCTATTTGTGATGACTCACGGGGGTGGCGTCACTGTTACGTTTGAAGGTAAAAAAATCCAAATCGTCACGCCCAGCAGTCCTCTGGGGGAAGCGCTCTTAGACTTGCGCGCAGGTGATGTCGCTGCGGTCGAGCAGGGCGATCAAGTGCGCGAGTACGAAATCATTTCTGTTTCCTAGATCTTATTTGAAGTTATCCACGAGGGCGATGTCGCGGGTGATGCCGGCAAAGGGGCCACTGTAAACCACGTCCTCAAGCCAAGTCATTTCCTCTTTGAGTTCGTCTTTGAAAATGATCTTAGACCAGAAGCGGTTGATGTTATCCCAACCATAGCCCCGACCTTTCAAGTGCTCTTTTGATTCGAATGGTGCAGAGCTTGCGATCACATGGGTCATCAAGCGTTTCGCATTCGCTGTGAGCTCATTCAAATAGGGTTTGTCGTCCGTTGCCGCCGGTAAGCTCAATAAGTACAATAATGCATCCACGTCATTCAAGGCGCGATGAGAATCTGTGAAGAAGCCATGATAGATATTCAAAAGTTCAAGCTTAGAGCTTGTAAAACCTTTGGCAGGCCAATCGATTTGTTTGTGGGAGCAGGCCCAGATGCGCTCTGTGGATGATTTCACTTTGCGATCAATGAACGGACGATCAAACTTTGCATTGTGAGCGATGATCAAACATGTTTCAGCCAAAAGTGTATGCACATATTCCCAGTCGATTTTTTGTCCTTCAAGGTCAGCGTCAGTGATTCCTGTTAAGCTGATAATCTCAGGGCTTAAAGGACGACCTGGATCTTGAAAGGCGTTATAGGACTTTCCCAGACGCAGGATTTCACCTGTGGCTTTATTGAAATCAAAAAGTCGTACACCGATTTCAATGACGACGTCGTCTTGTTGATTTAAACCTGTGGTTTCAACGTCTACCGCAGCCCCGGTTCTTACCAAGTCCACATTATTCGTAATCCATGCTTCGGTCGCGTATTCAGGAATCTGAATCGGGCAGGACTCAAGCTTACGTAAAGTCACTGTGTTGCCATCTGCAGATTTTCCAAGCCAACGAAACGCCATAAATTACTCCTTAAAAACCCTGGGGTCCTTGGGAGAATTTAAGACTGAAAATGGAGTTTCTCCAGTTCTATTTTGTTTGGGCGGGGAGCGTCGGCACGTCTATTTGGTAATATTTATTGAAATAGTCTTCAGAAACGTAGTTTAAGAGGACTTTCTTAATAGTTCCGTCCTTTTTCATTTGGTCAATGACCTCGATAAATTTTGCTTTTTCAGCGGCGTTGATTCTTTTTTTGGACAGAAAAAGAGCGATATCTAAAAAACCATCGGGATCAGGAATTTCTACGAGCTTATCCTGAAAAAGATTGTCTTTGTGGTAGCGAGTTAAATAGGAAGGAGAAGTGATGGTTGCCTGAGCTTTGCCATTGGCAACTAATCCCGCAACGTCGTCGGGGAAGGGATTTTCAATCAAGCGTTTTTGCTTACGCAGATAATCAATTTCTTCTGGAAGAAAAAATAAACGACCTCCGGTGACGGCCGCAAAGCGCAACGACTTATCATGTAAGTATTGGCTGACAGTGATGCCAGGGCGGTAATATTTTTTTGCTAAAAGCAAAATTCTTTGCGTGCGGTAAAGCACCAATGTATCGGCGTTTTCGGTGAGTGACGAATGCACGAAGGTGAACGCGAATCCATCAATGCGGTGATTGCGAAATTCTTTTGGAACTTTCTCAAAGGTCATAGGAATGTCAGTGAAGATACAGTCCATGCGTTTTTTAATTTCATTGGAAAGAGCGGATGCTAGCTGGGAAATGCTAATGGTTTTTTCTTTCTCCGTAATGCTGTTGGTGGCAAGTCCCCATACGTAAACGCGATTACAAAGAGCGCTGGCTGTGGAAGTCAGGGACAGTGATAAGCTGGCGGATAATAAGATCAACCGACGCAGTTTCATATGTTTAGTATAGTCGTTATTCTACGGTGACAGCCTGTTGATCTTTGCCAGTTGACTTAAGTTCTGTTGGAAGTTGATGAAAGATAAATGCCGAGCTGCAAGTGATGACCCCCATACAGATAAACGTAGCGCGAAACGCTTCAAGAGCCATGCTGCCCTCTTGCGTACCAGGGTAATGCTGGCTAAAGGTGCTTAAGAGAGCACCGGCCGTGGCAACCCCGAAACTCATTGCCAGCATTTGAATCATTGAGAACAAACTATTCCCACTGCTGGCTAGTCGAGTTTCAAGATCTTTCAATGTGAGAGTATTCATGGCTGTAAATTGCAGCGAGTTCACAGTTCCAAAGAAAAGCAGTTGAATGATGCGAATCCAAAGCGGTTGGTGTGGGGTGATTAAAGCAAAGCTTGCCATGGCAATACCAACGCAAAGGGTGTTGTAAACCAAAGTGCGACGATATCCCAAACGCAAAATTAACGGAGTTGCTAAGCGCTTGGCATAGATTCCCGCAAGAGCTACCGGGATCATCGTCATCCCGGCTTCAAACGGTGAGTAACGCATGCTGATTTGCAAAAAGAGGGGAATTAAAAACGGCATACTAGAGGAGCCAATACGCGCAAACAGATTTCCTAAAAGACCAATGGAATAAGTCGCCGATTTAAAAAGTCGCAAAGAGAACAGCGGCTTTTCGTGTTTTGAGGCATGCAGCCAATAAGACGTTAACGCCGCTAAACCGAAAATCAAAAGCATCAAAACGGTCGCATGCTGAAAGCCGAGTTCACTTAATCCATCGAGAGCAAACGAGATCATCACCATGCTTACAGAGAGCATGACGAAGCCCGCCAGATCAAATTTAGTATTTTCCGGACCGCGAATGTCGGGCATATCCACATAAGTGGCGATACATCCGATAATTCCTACAGGAATATTAATCAAAAAGATCCAGTGCCAGCTGGCATATTGAACTAACCAGCCCCCTAGGGTTGGACCAATCAAGGGACCGATCAATGCGGGGATTGTCACAAAACTAATGGCGCGCAAAAACTCCTGATGAGGAAACGCGCGCAGAACCGCCAGCCGCCCTACTGGCATTAGCATCGCGCCACCGATTCCTTGCAAAACTCGAGAGATGACAAGTTGAGGAAGTGTTTGCGAAAGTGCGCAACATAAAGAACCTAGAGTGAAGAGTGCGATGGCGGAAAGAAAAACGTTGCGGGTTCCAAAGCGGTCAGCGATCCAACCCGATGCCGGAATAAAAACGGCGATGGTCAGAGAGTAAGCGATTACTACGGACTGCATAAGGAGAGGACTCTCGCCAAGGCTCACGGCCATACTTGGAAGTGCAGTGTTGACGATCGTGGAGTCGAGCGTCTCCATAAAGAAGCCAATGGCAACGAGCCAAAGAAGTCGATTGTTTGAAGAAGCCGGGCGAGGAGTCTTGGACATGGGGAACCTCTGAACTCTTTTTACCGCGAATTGACCGTGACTGTCACTTCAAGATAGAGTTTGTGAATGACAATGATGCGATTCGTATTTGTTCTTACTTTGGTCTCTTTAATTTTTCAAAATGCATTTGCATGGAATGATCCCACGGAAGGGAAGCCATTCGTACCTTGGTTGTGGGACGATCAACTCGAACCGACTCTTGTGAATTCTGCTGACTGGACTGGATTGGGAATTTTCCTGAGTGGTGCGGCGGCAACTGCATTGGCACATACTCAGGATGACAAAGTTTACCAGTACTCTTTGGATCATGAGATCATGTCAGATTCCGCAGAGAAGTTCGGTGGATTTATTGCGAGTGGTTTGCCAGGAATTGTTTTGGCGACGAGCCAGTTGTGGTGGGATCAACCCGCGGGTTTGCAGTTAGGAAGGGCCTTGTTACTTACCTCTGTAACACACATCACGATTGCAGCAGCAGTGGATCGTACGCGCCCCGCAGGAAATCGCGGTCTGTCATTTCCATCGGGTCACACGTCAACAGCATTTGCCACAGCGACATCTTTAGCATATTCCTACGGCCCTTGGGTGGGTGTGCCGATGTACGGTCTGGCGACCTTTGTGGGAGCGGCTAGAATTTCTGAAGGTGTGCATTGGCTGAGTGATGTGGTTGCAGGTGCGGTGATCGGTATTTACTGGGGCCGGGCAAGTGCCGTCACCACTAAAAAAGCGCAAACAACTATGATTTATCCGGTTCCTATTGATGGAGGAGCCCTTGTTAACTTCTCAATGGTATTTTAAATTTCTTGCCGGCATTTTAGTGCTGGCATTCTTTGGGCAAGCTCATGCCGAAGAAGAGGCTCCTCAAACAGAGGAACGCTATGTGCAAATTTCTCGAACTGACTTTACTGGCACAGAGCGAGCGATCAACTTTGGTTTGATGTATGCAGGTCAGTGGATCGTTTACGGCATCACTCAAGAAGAAACGATTCGTGAACATGGATCTTTTAGTAACTGGATCACGAATATGTGGCATCCCGAATACGATAAAGACACCTATGACTACAATATCTTTAAACATGCAATTTCAGGTCAGCTCTACTATCAATGGTATCGCTCGCGTGGCTATACGGAACAACGTGCCTTCTTGTGGTCTTTCATGTCGTCGTTAGCTTTTGAGTTCACCATCGAGACCGTCACGGAGCGACCGAGCTTTCAAGATATGTATCTGACTCCCGTATTAGGAAGTGTGCTGGGGATGGGAATGGAGCGAGTCAGTCTTTATTTTCACTCAAAAAAATCGTGGCCTTATCGCGCATTGGGATTCTTGTTCAATCCATTTAGTCTGTTGCCAGATTCTCAGTATAAGTTTGTAGCGGTGCCAATCGCGAAGAAAGACTTTGCTGGATTGCAAGTGTCGTGGAGTTTCCAATGAGACACGTCATAATTATTGTTGTTTCATTATTATTCGTAAATATTGCTGCCGCTAAACCTGTTATTGAAGAACTGGAAAAGTTTGAAAGGGATCGTTGGTCTGAAGGCTTGCACCTGCTGGTGGGTGGGGGAGCGAACTTCGGTGTTTATGTTTCCGATGCGATTCATCAAGATATCGGCATGGGACCGGTTCTTAAAACAGAAGTCGGATATTTTTTTAATGATCGCTTAGCGGTGGAGTGGAGCGCGCTGATTAAGTTTAATTTTGTGGACAGTTGGCAAGTGTGGGACACGTTATTCTCCTTGGGTGTTCGTTATCGCTTTGAGGATTTCGGCGGCCTGCATGGACCGTTTATGCGCGCTTTTGTGGGCAGCGTCGTCAATGTTCTTTATTTTAGAGGAGATCCTCCACCAGGTTATGCGGATTTTAGCCGTGTGCAGTTTGAAGGCCCCATGGTGGGTGTGGGCTTCGGGTCCATGGAGGAAACAGAAAAAGGCACGGTGTGGTATTGGGAAATCACGGCCACCGGGGAAGCCTTGGAACGCTCAACGGGGATCAATATGAGCGCGGACGTTCCTGTCACTGATGGTCAAAGCTCGGTGGATGATCACTCCCAGCTCTATTCCGTGTATTTTACTATGGGCATTGTCGCATTTTAATTTGCAGTTCAACATGTCTTTGATAGCCTCAGGGCATGAAATTTCTCATGGCTTTTTTTATCGCGTTTGCTGGTTGGAGTGCATCACCAGCGCCATGGCGTCCTGACGACGGCGGGCCGTTTAGCGCGTTTCGCTCCAATGCGCCTCACTTTTGGAGTTGGTTGGCCACTCAGAGTTCAGATCTTTTCGCATATAGAGGCGCTGTCGTTGGCGATCCGCATATTCTTAATTTTGGTGATGTGCAGTTAGCTATTGGCGGACGAGTGTTTGCGTTGATCGATCTTGATGATGTCGGCAATCGCGGACCCTTTGTCGGTGACTTCATCCGTTATGCTGCTGGCAACCAAGTGTCGCCTTATAATGTTTCAGTTAAAGAGCTTTACGCTGCCTACGTCTATGGTTTGCAAGGCAACGAAATTCCAGTTCCGCCGGTTGTTGCTGTGGCTTTAGCTCGGGGCGATGAGGAGTTTCAGAAGCGCCAGGATAAATATCTTGAACGTATGACGGAGAAAAATCGTTTTTCTGAAAAAGCGAAACTAGAGCCGATGACGGTGGCGCCCATGGATGTTCTCGGAGTTTACAATGCCGTGGCGGATGATCTTGCTGGCGAGCTTCGTGGTTACCGCGTCTTGGATATGGGTTACAAAGTTAAAGAGTCGGGTGGCAGTCAGGGACTGGTGAGATTCTGGTATCTTGTTCAAGCAGGAAGAGATCGTCAGATCATCGAGTTTAAAATGGAAGATCAACCTGCAACGGAATTTTATGCTTCTCAAGGCTCCATTCAAGAGCGCTTTGCAAGTGTCACTTCGTTCTTTAGACCCAGTGCTGTCTACGGCCCTTATAAGATAGTGACTGCCGGTGGTTATTCTTTCTTGATGCGCGCGAGGCTTGCGCCGTTTTTGGATTTTGATCCATCCAAGGGCCTAGCGTTGGCGGATATTCATGCGGGTCGAGAAGTTTCTAAATATATCGCAAACCTTCTCGGTCGTATGCATGGGAAGCAAAGTGCTGCTCAAGGCTTAGCTGGGCAATTGAATCAATCAGCGCGGCTGGTTGAAGTCCAGGGGTTGGTTCAGAGCTATGTCGACGTCATGGCTCAAGAAAGTGCCCGATAAAGTTCTAAAGACTCTGAAGTACTTCCAGAGTAGTTAAGAGAAATTTTATTGGAAACAAATTGTTTCACCGAGAAAGATTCTGTTTATACAGGACCCATGACCTGATTCATTAAAACGCAATTAAGTTCACCCGCGGGATCCCCGAGAAGAACCGCAGGATAAGGGTAATCAGGCGCGTGAACGGAAGCTTTCTGAACTTCTTTTTTTTAAACTTCAAAATTCAATCGTCGCCGCTCTCCAAAACCCCTCTAAATAATTATCAATTTAAAAACAAAGGTGAATGCGATGACTCAAAGAAGTCTTAAGGCAAGATTATTGTTTTTGTGTGCCTTTATGGCGGCAATTCCTGTTGGAGTGGGAGTTGTCGCATTTTACGGAATGAAGGGGTTGACTCAAAGTTATGAGAAAGTCACTGAAGGTGTTCTGACGAATATTGAAGTCGCAGATCAGATGTATTTGGATTTCCGTAGTGTGCGTATTAATTTGCGCAGCCTAGGTTTGCAGGGAGTCACCTCTGAACAAGCAAAAGAATTTATTTCCGCAGTAGAGGCGAATATCGCGTCTTATGAAAAACGAAATGAAAACTATAAGTCTTCAGAATTCTTGCCTGGGGAAAAAGCGCTTTACGACGATGTCGAAGCGACCTGGGCTTCTTTTAAAGGATTGGGAGCGACGGCTCTGGGACTTTATAAGTCAGGAACTGCTGAAGATCATCAAAAGCTGATGACAATCTTTATGGTTGATTGCCCGAAGTATGCAGAAGCCTATGATAAGGCAATGACAGCACTAGTGACCTTTCATCAAAATAACGGGACGGAGTGGGTGAAAGAAGCCCGTGCTTCCAGTTCGCAAACTCACATGGTGGTTATGATCACTATTTTGGTGGGTGTATTTGCTGGGCTTGGTGGTGGAGCTCTAGTGGCGTTCTCACTTTCAAAATCCATCGCTGCGGTGTCAGAGGAGCTTGCGCAAGGGGCAGATCAAGTGGGGCATGCCGCCGAGCAAATCACGCAGTCTTCTCAAGCGCTTTCACAAGCGTCATTGGATCAAGCGGCCTCGTTAAATGAAACTGTGGCGACGATCACACAGATGACGGCGATGGTGAAGAACAATACCGACAATGCCAAGGTGGCGTCACAACTTGCAACCTCAGCCCGTGAAAATGCAGTTCGTGGTGAAGCAGAGATAAATGCTTTGATTAATTCAATGCAAACAATTTCCGCGGATTCCAAAAAGATCGCAGAAATTTCGACCGTGATCGACGATATTGCTTTTCAAACGAATTTGTTGGCCTTGAATGCAGCGGTGGAAGCCGCGCGTGCGGGGGAGCAAGGTAAAGGCTTTGCGGTTGTTGCGGAAGCGGTTCGTAATTTAGCTCATCAAAGTGCGGAGTCTGCAAAAAATATCACTATGTTGATTGATGCCAGTGTGGGACGAATTGAAAAGGGTCGCCAGCAAGCCACGCAAGGTGGTGTGGTGCTCAATGAAATCGTTTCCTCCATTAAGAAGGTCGCTGATTTAAATGGCGAGATCTCAACGGCCAGCGAAGAGCAGTCGGCAGGGATTGTGCAAATTGGTCAGGCGATGAACCGTCTGGATCAAGTGGCGCAACAAAATACATCGGCTTCTGAAGAAGCCGCATTGTCAGCAGAACGTCTGGGCGCTCAATCCGAGTCTTTGCGCTTTAACGTGAAGGAGCTCAACGGAATCGTTTCGGGCTCCCGCAAAAGCGCGTGACATAAAAATGAAGCCTCAGGTAGGCTCTTTTTATGAATTCGTTTTATAGCCAGATTCAGTTTATTGAGAACAATTTCCAAGAGATCCGATCCTCCGCAGAAGTTGTTCTAGATATGAAGTACTCCACTGCGGATAACTTTATGCAAGCGGATGTCTATGGCGGATTCACCCGTTGTTTCCTGTCGCCGGTGGCGGCAGGAATGTTTGCGAAGGCTTGTACTGAACTTCGCAAATCTCATCCTCATTTGCAGTTTCATATTTGGGATGCTCTTCGTCCTCGCTCTATTCAAGCTCAGTTTTACGATCACCTTAAAGGCACTCCTTTTCAGAATTACGTGGCGGCTCCTTTTCCAGGGTCCTTGCATAACTTTGGTATGGCGTTGGATCTGACGTTGCAAACTCGAGACGGTGAGTTGCTTGATATGGGGACAGGATTTGATGATTTCCGCGATTTAGCTCAACCAAAACTTGAACAACAGTTTTTAGCATCCGGTGAGTTGACTCAACATCAATATGAGAATCGTTTGTTGCTAAGATCGTTGCTTGAGAATCAAGGGTTCAAAGTCCTTGAGCATGAATGGTGGCATTTCAATGCTCTTTCAAAAGAGCAGGTCTATAGCCACCATCCGATTTTAGAATAAGTCTACGCGAATTTAACTTGGTCTTCTGCGACCTTTTCGTTGTTTACATTGACGGTATAGAAAATCGGGCAAGCTTTTGAAAGCATTGCTGCAGTTCCGCTGTATTGGTGAGTGGAGCGTTTTGCAGCTTCCACCACTTGAGTAGCATCAATTGCAGAGCCAGTGACGTAATAACTCAAATCGATGCGAGCGAAAATTTTGGGATGGTTTTCGGTGAGTGTGGCGCGGGCTTCCAATTCAAAATTTTCATAAGTTACTTTAAATTTTGCCATCAAGTCGATGACATCTGTGCCCGTGCAGCCGCAAAGTGCTGCTAGTAACATTTCCTTAGGCGAAGGCCCTTGAGCCTTCTCGTCTGCAAGAGCGACATCAAGATCGCCGTGCATCCCACGAACATTGAACTGAAAATGGTGACCACCGATTCTTTTTACACGAGCGCGCATAACAACTCCTTAATGCTAAATAAATTGCGGGGTGGAAGGATCATGGTCAATGGTTTCTGCATTGTGGACATAATATTTTTGACCGCGTGACTCTTGCGCAATTGAAACTTGTTGTTCACCACGTGCTACGATTTAACCGTGGCATGCTCGATTTTAGTGTATTGAATTCATCTTTTGCTAATCCGACCTGGATCTCTGTGGTCTACGCCTTTCTTCTTAGTTTTATTTTAGGAGTGGTGTTGGCTCTCTTATACGTAAAGACCTTTAAGGGACTTTCGTATTCGCTGAATTTTCTGCATTGCCTGGTCATCCTACCAATTGTTATTGCGATTGCGATGCAATCCATTGGGGATAATGTCGCGCGAGGGATTGGGATGATTGGAGCGCTTTCTCTTTTGCGCTTTAGAACCAACGTCAAAGATCCGCGAGATATGTTTTTTATTTTTGCCGCTCTGACCATCGGTCTTGCGAGCGGAGTCCACGCATATGGCATTGCGATACTCGGGACTGTGTGTTTTGTGATTGCGTTATTAGTGTTACATAAGTCTCCATTTGTCGCTGGTCCTCAGTTCGATGGGCTTGTGCGATTTAACTTACCTCGTTCACCAGAAGAACAGCGAGCCGTGGAAGATATTCTACAATCTCAGTGTCGTCACTTTGCTTTGGCGACGATTCGGGAGTTAGCTCAAGGAGAGCGTCTGGATTACTCCTATCAGATTCGTTTGAAGTCCAGTGCGACATCTGCGGACCTTATAGGGGAACTGGGGCAAGTTTCCGCTCTGCGGGGCCTGAACTTTATGAACCAAGAATCGGTGATTGAGGTGTGAATGGAAAAACGGAAGTCATTCTTAAGATCATTTCGCGAAAACGTTCTCGGCACAGAAAATCGTTTCTTGTTCTTGTGCTGGAGTGGGGCGGTGGTTTTGGTATTGGCTTTGGGTTTCGTTTTAAGCTCTATGTCCATGACCATGTTGGGCGTAGCGGATTCTCGTGAGTTCCAGGTGAGTTTCGACAGTCCGGTTGAAATTAAAAAGATCTATGTGCTTGCGGGACAGACAGTTAAAAAAGGTGATCTTTTAGTGGAGCTCAGTCAGACGGATTTGGATTTGCAATTGCGCACGTTAAAGGCTCGCTACGATCGCCTTAGTGCAGAAATTAAACTTCGTAAAGAAATCTCCCGTTTAACTCAGGAAACGACGGTCCTTCCTGAAGATGCGGATCCCATGCTCGCTGATTTCAAAGACACCAAAAAAGAGCTTGAGATCATCGAGAAAAAATTAAAAAACCTTTTTGTCTTCGCTGAAATGGATGGAACCGTCGGCAGTGTGAACTTTAAGGATGGAGAGAAGGCGCCCTCTTTTGCCGCCGTACTGACTTTGGTTCCATTAAAACCTGGACTGGTGAATGGGTTTGTGAACGAAAATCTTCAAGCCAGTGTTCATGTCGGACAGTCGGTGGATGTGCAATCTGCCAGTGGTAAAACCATCCGCGGCACAGTGGTGAGCGTTGGCTCGCGCATCGTTCCGATTCCGCCACGTCTTTTGCGTATTCAAACGTTGCCAGCGTGGGGACGTGAAGTTGTCGTACAGATCCCTACGGAGAATGAATTTCTAGTAGGAGAAAAAGTCACTTTCCATAAAGCGTGGGAGTTAGCGATTGTCAGCCCGGCACAGGCTAATGCTGAAAGCACTCAAGCCGCAAGACGCGTGATTGTTGAAACGGTGTCTTATCCACGATCAGTGACGGATCTCTTCACTCCAGAGATTTCCGGTATGGTGTATCTTCCTGATGTTCATCTGTTTGCTTTGGTGTCGGATGACTATCCTGAAAACCGTCCTGTGATCTTATTGATGAATGAAAAAGGCAAAGTGCAAGAACGCATGCTCACCATTGATGGCTTAGATAAAATGATGGATATCGAATCTATATCCTCCGAAGGTCGTAATCTTTATTTGCTCAGTTCTTTGTCGGCAAATAAAAAAGGCCATCTGAAAACCCATCGCCAGATTTTTGCAAAAGTTGAGCGTGAAGGTATGAGCTTGCGCTTAGATAAACAAATAGATCTCAGAACGATTCTATTGTCAGCGATGCGCACCTCGGAAGATGGCGTTTTGCGGGAGCTCGCCGCACGGTCTCTGGGCACGGAAGAAATGGATCTAGAGATTGAAGGTCATGCACTTGATGGTGACACGCTTTATTTAGCTCTTAAAAGACCATCGCTTCAACTTAATGAATCTTTTATTTTGCGGATCAACTCCGTGGCAAAACTATTCTTAAACGCAGAGCTTTCTCCAAGTGACTTGAAAGTCTTTGCACGAGTGCAATTGCAGATTCCTGATGTAGATGCAGAAAGTGTCGTTACAGATATAATTTTAGACCACAATAATTTTTATTTAGCTTCCAGCTGTCGAAAGGTGAAATGTTCAGCAGTCTGGCGAGTCCCACTCCAAGGAAATCGAGCGGAACTTCTGCAAAGCTTTAAGATGAAGCATCTGGAAGCACTCAGCTTCTCTCCGCAATCTGGGGATTTGTTTGGGGTTTTTGACAGCAAGAAGAATGCACAGTACATGATGTTGCAGGCGGAGTCCCGTTAATGCAAAGGAAGGCCGTGTTGTTCTTAGCTCTTTTTGCAGGGAGCAGCCAGCCAGTTTTTGCATTGACCTCTGATCAGGTGATTAAGTCCGCGTGGTCGGATCGCAGCTATATGATTCAAGATGAATTGCAAGCTACCAGTTCGAAGAATCCTCTTCGTCATGTGGAGGCTTTCGCTTCCAACGAAAATGCAAAAAATGGCAAAAGTGAAACCGAGTACGGATTGAAGTTTCAATTTAAATCCTGGCCAGAGTGGCGAGGCCATCGCTCTCGCTATGATGAGCAAAAACTTTTAAGAGAAAGTACATTGTCTTGGGCTTTACGCGATCGCTATGCAGCTCTTACGACTTTCGATCTGAGCGAGAAAATGATCAAGGCCTTGGCGGATGCCGAGGTGGTTGCGAATCGCAACGTCCAAGCTCAAGGCGTGGCATTGAAAGCGGGAAAGATCACAAGTCGCGCCTATCTCAAGGCTCAAGTAGAGCAGGTTAAGGTGAAACGAGCTCTTACTGCGGCAAAGGAAGAAGCCGAACTCTGTCGCAAGAAAATTAAAATTTGGATCCCAGACTGGCAAGGGGACGCACCCACTGATTTGAAGTCCTGGAATGTGGATGAAATTCAATCCTTTCTGCAGATGTCAGTCACGGGAGAGAAGTCTTTATCTCGTCGCATCGCCACAGAAGAGCTCAATTTGCTGAGCGATGAGTTGATGATCTTGCGAGGACGCGAATCTCAGTGGCTAAAGTCTATTGATGTGTCGCAAACCCAAAAGAAAGATGAAACCAGCTTCGAAGTAGGTTTAACGCTGCTTTTACCAGGCTTGGGA